>JAWBCC010000002.1 GCA_038823825.1 Candidatus Hadarchaeales archaeon
CGTTCTCGGCACTCGTCACATAGGGATTACCATAGTACATCCAGATCTCGTTGTCTGAGTTTTCGAGCCTGCGCACCCAGACGATGTTTGTGTAAGCATTCTCCGCTTTCTCTATCCAATATGGAAGTGGCCCGGATCCTTTGTTCTCGAAAAATCTTATGCTCGGGTATTCAAGAATAGGAACGTCCTCTGGAAGGATGATTTTTATCTGGAAGTTCTCTGGATTTCTGGGCGAAATCGTTATTTTTCTCATGTACATCCAAGTGTTTTCCGATAAAACCAAAGCCGGGAACCTCAGAGAAAACTTACTGTTCGAATCTGTCTCATACCTGTTGAGATTTGGAGAGTATGTCCTAACGTATATTCTGTTTTCTATCGGGACGAAGCGCATTATTCTCAGAAAGCCGTTGCCGCCGTTTTCGTAGTCTTGGTAATTCGCCAGCAGTTGGTAGACTATTCTTTTATTGTCTATGACGTCCATCCTCATGGCCTCGCCATGATTGTGACCGCAAACAACTAAGAACACGTTGCTGTTTGGAACGACGAGGTTCTCCCATATATTATTGCCTATCGCGTTTCTTGTGCCATCGACTTCCAAGTACGAGTGTGTGGCGATTATTGCCAGTCTATCGTTATTATTCTCAAGAACGCTGTTAGCCCAAGCTATCACGTCTGAAGGCGGATTGTATTGTAGGTTAAGCACGATGAAATCGAATCCACCTGCAGAGAATAACTGATAATTGTTCTTATTGTTCGCATAGCTGCCCCCCCAATACGGTTTACCGGCATATCTTGAGGCTGGGAAATAACTGGAGTAATTCGCCCCATTATCCTGAAGATCATGATTGCCCGGAAGTATTCCATAGGGCATATTGTCATCATCCAAAATTCTCATGGCGTTATCAGCTCTCTGCCACTGGATAGTGCTGTATGCGTTGTCGACGATATCTCCCACGTGAATAACAAAGACTATGTTGAGATTATCTCTGTTCTGAACGATCCACCTCGTTTGATTTTCGAAAATCGTTGGATAGCTTGCGGAGTAATATTGCGTGTCGGGTAAAACAACTATTGTGAAGTTTTCTGGAATTCTCGTGAAGCTCCAGACTATCGAGTAGCTACTCAAGTTCCCAGACGCGTCCTTTGCCTGTACTCTCCAATACCATTCGCCAGGCTCTATATATGAGAGGTTCCAATAGTTCTCTTCTATCCAATCGGACGTGTATTCGATAGAGGAGAAGTTGACATCCCTGCTCACATCGACCTTGTATCTTACGGGGCGGCTATGGTCGTCAACTGCGGACCATCCAAACTTTACGTTTTCAGTTACAATTTCCGCTAAATTGTTGGGGAAAAGTGGATTGGGAGTTGGTGGAGGTGAGAGATCGATTACCCAATACTCCATCTTTCCGGCGTTTTCACCGCTTGAGATGAATCTCACTCTGATTTTGAAACTTTCCGTTCTGTTTGCTGGGAATACCACTTTTATGTTCTTCGGATCGCTGTCCCATGCTCCCCTATAAGCGACTCCATAATGCGGCATAGGTTGAGGTGTTCCTTCAAACTCCCATCCCCAGTTATAGACCTCCCAAGTGTTTCCCATTGCTATCTTGAAGTTTTCAACCCTCGGTCCCGTAACCGTGTAAGTTACGCTTTCCCAGTTGTCATTCCAGGGGTCTGAACCGAGAAGAGTCATATTCTCCCAGAGATTCCAGTTGTTATACGTCCCAGGAACGTTGAAGACTAGTCTTTTGAAAACTGCACGTTTTGTGTTATCATCAAACCAGAATTGAAAAACGTAATTATCTGTAGCTGTGAAAGGAAGACGTACCTTTATGTTTGTTCCCTCATCGCCCCAATTAACAAGATCCGTGCCAAAGGGGGTTCCATTCTCAGGAGCAGTTGTTCCCCACCACTTGTCCCCCCAATCACTAACGTATATTTTGAACTGGATGTTCTCTCCCGACAAAGGTCGAACTCTTTCCCAGACTTCACGCTGAACACCGCCGGCTGTCCAGTTGCTGATCCATATCATGTTATCCACATCCTCCTGCCAACTATTGAAAGATCCTCGAACCTGAGGCATGGTGGGGCTCGCTTTAGCAGAAGGCATAATCAGAGGTAGAGCAAGAAGTAAACCAAACATCAGTAATGCTGCAAATGCTTTTCGCATTGTATCAAAAACCTTCTCTCGGAGTTATTTTAAATCTTTCGATACATCACAGAAAAAGTGAAATCCAGAGAAAAAGAAAGAATTTCTGAAAATGATGTCTACGGAGCTTCGAAATTTGCTCTCGTCCATCCATACCTATTCGGAAGAGCTGGGCCTCGATGTTAGAAAATCTGAAGACAGGTTCGCCTGGTTGATCGCCTCCGTACTTTTCGCGAAGAGAATCTCCTCCGAAATCGCGAAAAAAACCTTCCTACTTATGAAAAAGGAAGGAATCACGAGCCCGGAGGCCATCATCTCCACCGGCTGGGACAGACTCGTGGAAATCCTCGATTCCGGCGGATACGTGAGGTATGATTTCTCCACCGCCACAAATCTGCTCGAGCTGGCAAAGGAGATAAAAAGACTTGGCGGGCTGGAAAAAATCCATGAACAGGCGAAAGACTCCAAGGAGCTGGAGAAAAAACTAGAGAAGCTTCGCAGTGTGGGACCAACTGCGATCAACATCTTCCTCCGGGAACTCCGTGGAATCTGGTCAAAAGCCGATCCAGAGCCCAGTACGCTTGCTCGAGAAGTCGCAGAAAGACTCAAATTTAAAGAAATCAAAAAATTCGAATCTGCGCTTGTCAGGATAAACTTGGAGTTTTGCAAGAGGAAACGTTGCAGGGAATGTCCAGTTAGAAAATTCTGCCGTTTCACTCGGGAGAAAGCAGAGCTTTAAGAGCGATCAGAATGCCGCCGACTATCCCACAGATGCCGCCAACTGTTTGTCCGAGGTAAACTCCCGCCCTCCTCAACTGCTCAGCAACTGAGATGTTACCATAAACTTCAAAGACATTTGAAAGGAGTTCGAAGCCAACACCGAGCAGGAGAAAAGAAACGGAAACTATCAGAAGTCTTACTCCGAGACCACCTTTTGCCACTACGCCGCCATATCTAAGGAGAGCCCCAATGATCGAGATGCCAACAGCCGTCAGAAGAATTTCGGTCAGACCGAGCGCCACAGTTTCCACCCTTTCAACCTAATCCTCTGAATTGGTCCCATCTTGAATTCCTCGCCACAAGTTTCTGCAGCAAGTTTCTTAAATGCAATGGAGGCCCTAGAGCCCGGATGGGAGAGAACACATGGCATACCCTCCATCAGACTCTTCATCACGGACGTATCCTCTGGGATCGTCACGATGAGCGGAACGCGGAAAGTCGAAAGTATTTCCGCCTTGCTGACCTCATAGCTTGCCACCCTCACTCTGTTCAAAACCACACCGATGACTTTCACATCCTTTTTCTCCGCTATCTTCGTCGCCTTCAGAGCCCTGGAAACCGCTGCGATGTCTGGCGTTGTTGTGATGAGAGCACAATCGGAAGAGTTTAGAAACTCCGAGAAGCCTACCGGTGGTGTGTCAAGAATAACATAGTGATATCCGGATTTTCTAAGAATTTGTCCGAGCTTCTCTCCCTTCAGGCCCTCTATAGAGGAGGATGGCATGACATCGAGCCCTGGTCTGTAGGTGTATGCTTTCAGGTTCTCCACTTTTTTCTCCCTCGATGGAATCGGTGGAAAGAGATTGAACCAAAGCGGGAGGTCTGGAGACTCGAGATTGCAGTCTACGAGAAGAACCCTCTTCCCAAAGTCGGAAGCGAGCGAAGCCCCGACATTTGCTACTACGGCAGTCTTGCCAGTTCCCCCCTTTCCGGATATAACACTTATTATCAAGCCTCTTCACCTGCCCTCCTCAGGATTTCCACTATTTCCGGCCTACGGCTTGAACTCCATCTCCTCTTCATCAGAAGATATATCGCCAGACATATTGCGATTATGGAGAAGATTATCGCGATTATCAGGAGGATGTTTGGCTGGGGAGGGAGAACGACGAAGGCTATTCCTCTCACGATTTCCTGATCCTTAAAGTAGATTCTGACCTCGCCCATGTACGTCATCGGTTCGACATACTCGGGTAATGTGACGTAAAAGACGAAGGCGCCCGACTTCGTCGGCTCAAGCTTCATGCTAACCCCGTCGGGCTGAACCGTCCAGCCTATTGGGAGTCGAAGAATGGCTGTCACGAGGAGATTTTCGCTGGAAATATTTCTGAGCGTGAGAATGAGTCTACCAGTTTTTGCTGGTTTCAGGAACTCCGACTTGAGCTCGACTATCCGGACTAGCTCCACAAGCTCATATATCATAACCACGCGCGGAAAAGCCCAGTAGAGATATCTCTGATAGACTGGAAGAATTGCTGGTAGCCTGTAAAGGATTTCCCTCTCTTCAAACGGCTGGACACTTTCCAATCTCCACGTCACACCTGAAAGCGAGATATCCTCTGGAAATTTATCTAGAAAGGCAATTCTGTCTAATACTCCTTGGAAATCGGAAAGAATGTTATCGGTTACGAGGAGAGCTTTGAGAAACTTGGAACCGTTCTTCGCGACGAGCTTCACGACAGTTTCCTCGTTCTCCAAGTCCAGATCGATGTGCCTGACCACCATCACATATGGATCTGGAAATCTTGATCGAACCCTTAGAATGGAGATCATTTCGGCTATCGAATTTTCCGCCCGAACGGTTATCTTGAAACCATAGTCTCCGGGAGAGACCGTTGCAGGAATCTTAAGAAGGAGATTTACGATCCTCCTCTCTCCAGCCTCAAGCGATAGGACGCTTGGAAACGACTCGATTGCTCTAAGCATCCAGTTTTCCGCAACCGTGATCCATATCCTCGCATTCTCGATCTTACCTGGACCCTCGTTTAAAATCTCGAAGCTCGCGAGCGTCGTGTCACCGGCTCTTTCCTCGATCAGCAGGGGGAACCGCAGAACCCTCAGCCGATAGAAAACCGGTGGAGCCGGCGGGGGGAGCGGAGGGAGCGGAGGAATCAGCGGAAGTATCTCGAGCGTTGTCCAAGCTGTCTTGGTTGATGTGAAACCCGCCGAAATCCAGTCTATAACAAGACGACACTTGTAAAATCCGAGCGGAAAACCTGTGACATTCCACGGGATGAGGAAATCCATTCTCGCTCCGGGAGAAATCATAACGGTAGGAACAGAAATTCGATGGACTATTTTATTATCTTTGTAGATTTCTATCCTAGAGGTCGGAAGGATGTCGAGATTATAAGAACCGAGATTTCGGATGGTGAACGAAAGAGTTGTCGTTTCGTTCTCATGAACCACTGAAGGTATGGCTTGAAAGAGCTCTATGTCTATGCCGACCTCAAGCACCTCTACTGTTAGAATCGCCTGGGCTTCTTGAGCGAAAACAGGTGATTGGCTAAAAAAGAGAGTAAAGACGAGAAAAAACGTCAGAAGCGCGGTCTTCGAAAAACCACGATTTCTAAAAATCTGTTCATCCCCCATAAATCACTCCGAACAAAGAGAATGTTTTTATTCCTTAATAATTTTTTGGGAAAAATAAAGAAATCTGATGCCTCCACGTCCTATTTCTGCGCTAGATTTTCCTCAGCTCGATCTTCTTCTTCCTGACCGCCCACCAGAGGATGAAGAGCACTATCAGAATCGCGATTATCGCCAAGATGGTGATGAGAACCGGAATTGGTATCGGAGGAGCTGGAGCAATGACTTTTATCTTTGGCTTGGCCTCTACCGAATAAGTCGCTCCTAAACCTCCACCGGCACCCCCTCTAACAGCCTGGGCAAAAACGTCAACATAAATCGTATATATTCCTCCGAGGGCTTCTTTCGAGACTTTCATCTTCAGGAAAACCCTTCTCACGGGAATCCAAAGACCTTCTCCGTTGTCGAGATAATATGCGAGTGAATATGCATCAGCATAGTTCTCTATTTCCTTCGGGATCTTGGGTTGGGCTCTGGACGTCCTCACATACTCCCGCAGGTTTGGAAGCAGAAAGTTTGCCTCAACCCTCATTCCAAGCCAAGCGCTGTACACAACCTCAAGCCTTGGCCAATCGGCAGTTTCTCCAGAGGCAAATATCGTCTCTCCCGAATTCTCTGTGAGGAGAACAAAGGAGATTATTCCATCTTTGTTATATTGTGAATAAACCCAAGGAGTAACTAACCAACCTACGTCCACGCCCGGAGAAGGCATTACAGCTTGAGCTATTTGCTCTCCGAGGTTCTCCGGTTTCCTAGCCCAGTTTAAGGTATCTCCGTTCCACCCATCGTTGTCCAGTCCGTAAACCTTCACTATCTTTCCCTCAAAGTTTTCGTCCCTGTTCCGGAGATATAGAACTGCAGATTCTATTTTGCTTCCTTCAGGTAAATCGGTAAGGTCAAATTTTAAAAATATCATCTTTCTACTTCCCTCGGTTCCTCCTACAACGAGATTACGGCTTCCTCCAAAAGTTTGGTTTGGCTGTTCCTCCGAGATATACGTGTCGTCGACTGGTTCCACAGCCTTGGAGAGATAAGAACGCACGGGGATATTCTCGAGCGACGGGATTATTCGGATGTTTTCGAACCAGCCACTGGGGACGGGACTGCCATCCTCTTTTGTGATTTTCACAAACTGAACCCATACCAAGACGTTTTCTGCATTCTCGGCCCAATTCCATACGTTTATCTCAACTGTGACATCTTGACCGTATGGAACGGGTATGGGGAGATCCGACCACTTGACTCCAACGCCTATTCCCGCCTCAACAACGCTTGGACTTATGAGTAAGAAAAGGAAAAAAAAGAAAAAAGACTTATAACTCAAGCTAATCCCTTTATGGGCCTGGGGCCGTGTTCTCTACGGCTTTGACTGTCAACGTACCGGTGTAAGTTCCTCCGAGCTGGTCGGGAGCTGTGCTGAGGGCTGGGAAGACGTTGTATTCGTCGTAGCCAACGCCAGACGGTGGCTTTCTTAGGCCGACCAACCACGGAATGGTTTCAAGCTCGTGTCTCGCGACCAAGAAGTTTTCATTTCCCTCTTCTCCAATAGCCAACTTCCAGAACTGGATGTTCTCGATGTTGTTGTCTCCTCCGGACTTGGCTAGATACATTCCAGCATACACCGCATCATATTCGGCCTTTGCCTGCAGATCTGTCTTGACCGTCGTGGTGTCGAGAATCCTGATCCAATACTCATCAACAGGAGCCGGCGGTGTGACATTATGCGCGTTGACGCTTACTGTTCCCCAGTCGATGTCTCCCTCGATCGTTATGTCGATGACGACTCCGATAGTCGCGCTGAGCGTAGCAGTTTGAGTGTCAACAGGCATCACCGCAGGAATGCTCAGAAGTGTTCCAAGCACTGCGAAAGCTGTTGCGAAACCCAACAATCTCTTCATTCTTTCCCTCTGGATAACCTTCCTACATCCGTCTATTTAAGCTTTTCGCAAGTATGGGGAAGAATCGTACCTTTAAATCCTAATTGTGGGGTGGCTAAATTTTGTCGAAAAGAATAAATAGATCGCACGATAAAAGATTTCTGGTAAAGAAATTGAACATGTTTACATCTTATAACAGAAAGGAATTCACCCTCTTGCTCCTCGGGTTAGTGATTTCTGGACTTTTCGCCATTCTCTGGACGGGACTCGCAAGCGCAACGCCAGATATCACCATCTCAGTCTTTCTCAACGACGAAATCGTTAACCCAGAACAAACGATCGTTGCCTGGGGAATCGCCGAAGAAGACGGTGCCCCGCTAGACAACAGAATTGTCCGATTCTTCTTGGATGGGGCTTTTCAAACCTTGAGCTGGGGTATGCCTTCATCGGCCCCTTGGGAGGCTGGAATACGGGAAAACACGATCATCGAAGCAAATAGAATAAAACTTCAGTACAAGCCGGACATGGACATCGTTTTCATAAACGAAAACGGATACATCAGCTGGATTGACCCATACCGAGAAGTCAAGACGCTCGGAGTGTATGCAGACAAGCTCGGCGGAGCTGGAGACATTGACGGAGACGGGAAAATCGATGTGGTTTTTACGGATGGACCTCAGGGTGCTCTGAAATATGTTGACGTTGACAATAACATTAGAACGCTTGTAGCTTCCGGCGTTGTTAACGTTGCAAAGGGGCTTGCGGATTTCGATGGAGACGGAAAGCTGGACGTTCCGTATGTCACCACTGCTTATGACTACAAAATTTATTTCGTAGACTATGAAGGACGAATCCGGAGCGTCGGACCACTGCCCATACATCCGCTTCTGCTTGGCGGAGTAGGAGACTTCGATAACGACGGAAAACCGGAGGTCTCGTTCGGATATATGAGCGACATCCGGCACGTGGACATAGACGGTCAAGTTATAAGCATGGGAGGGAGCGTACAGTTTCACCAGACGGATCGAAGATCTGATATTAGTCAGGCGGCCGACTTCAATGGTGACGGTCGACTCGACGTCGCATATAATCCTCCCTCGGCATACTCTGACCTTTGGATAACAGACAACCGCGGAAACGTCAGACGGGTTCTTCCTACTGGTAATGTTTTCGGTGGACTCGGCACGGTCGGTGGAATGGGTGACTTCTACGGAGATGGAAGAATTGTTATAGCCTACAAAGCCTTCTTCACATCAACTGGTAATAGATACACACCATCTCACATCATGGTGGTTGACAATACAGGGAGGATAGATAATCTCGGAGTTCTTGCGAGATACATCGGCCCAATTGTCGACTTTGACATGGACACAGGATACGTGCCATCAGGAAGCTACAGAACACCGGTGATCGACTGGAGATCTCCGACGATAAGAATCGAAAACATAACCTTGACAGTGGCCATACCCGTGGATACGAGACTCTGGGTGAACGTGCAGGTCTCCGACGACAACTTCTCAACCATTAAAGATAGCAATCTTCTGGTTCTCACCCCTGGTATGGGAGGCATCGACAGAACGTTTCCGCTCAGCCTAAAGCCTGCCAGATATGCCCGAGTAATCTTCTCCTTCTTCACAGACGACCTTTCCAGAACAGCAGTACTCACATCCTTTACCCTCAACACAAACATCGTTACTTTAGAAAATGGCTGGTACATGCGCACTTTTGAGGCTCCTTCAACGCTGGGTACGCACCAAATCAAATTCACAGTGGAGAGATATCCCTATCTAGGAGAAAACACAAAAACTTTCGACGTGCGCAGACTAGTTTTCGAACCGGCTGGCCTCCTCGACGAACACGGGCAAATAGACAACATCTTGAATCCGGGAGAAAGATACTACGTCCTTGTTAAAATCCAGGAAGAAAACGGAACTCACAGATATGATGTCACATCTGGTTCGTTTACCGAAAACATCGGCGGAACTCTCCATAGCCTGATATACCTTGAGAATTCGATCTGGAGGACATCCCTCCAGCTCACCGCTCCAACGACGATCGGCACATACTCCTTCGGTTCAACAGTCTCCGGCTACTCTGCCGAAAACATAATAGGTTCTGGCAACGTTACACACACATACTATGTCAAGACTCTAGAAATCCAGCTCTTCTTCGAGCGTTCTTGGGTCAACCCGGGAGACAATGTTACGATTTATGGCCGGGTAAAGAAATGGCCCGACAACGTCTGGGTCGAGGACGCGGATGTTGACGTGTATGTGGCTGGGAACTATGTGGCGACAGTAAGAACTCAGAGTGGAGAAAACGCTGGAAGATATAAATATACCTTCCAGGCTCCGAGAACGCTGGGCGGATATCCGGTCAGGGTTTGGATATCCCACCAAGGACTCGACAGAGAAAACACCTCCACCTTCTACGTCAAAACCCTCACGATCACCGTTAACATGGATCCGGCGAGCCATCAGGTCAGACCTGGCGTGAAGGTAAGAATCTATGGAGTCGTCAGGAGATGGCCCGAGGGAACTCCTGCGAGCTACGCGACAGTTAAGCTTAGAATGGGCCCGCTAGACAACTACGAAAACATAAACTGGCCCGTTGCAGACAACATCGCGCGAGCCGACGGTTCCTACGACATTTACTTTACCGTCAGGGATGAATGGGTCGGAGAATTCAAGCTTGTTGTAATCGCGACAGACAACTACTTGTTAGAGAACGAGAACTCCACCTGGATGCTCAGCGAAACTATAAAAATATCCGTCTACTTCTCAAGAAGCAACGTCCCGCCCGGAACGCTCATCTACGTTTGGGGATGGGCAATATTCCAGCCGAGCGGGGTTCCGGTTTCTAACAATCCCGTCAGCATCTGGAAGTGGGAAGGTGCAGATGAAGACGCTACATTCACCGACGAGAACGGAAGATATGAATATTATTTCTACGCCCCACAGAACTGGGGTAACTACAACTTCAGGGTGAGAACTTCGAAAGCTGGACTGACTGGAGAAAACGTGTATCCATACAAGGTTAGCACAATCTTGATTTCATTGAACATAGACGATAAGATTGTAAACAAAGGGCAGGAGATAAACATAAGCGGAAGAGCGGCGCTCTTCCCGGGCAACTTGCCGGTGGGCAATACTGTTTTCAGATATTCTGTCGGATGGAGACCGGGGTACAGCTACACACGAACGGATGAAAACGGAAACTACACATTTGTTGAAACTGCCCCATCCGCAATCGGAAGATACACCATAAAAGTTGAAATCGCCCAGGGAGATTTCAGCGGGGAGAACGCCGATAACATCGAGACTAGGGACATGCTGATCTCCGTTTCATTGAGCAAAACAAAGGCTATCCCGGGCGAAAGGGTAAGAGTTAGCGGCTTGACAACCGTGTTGCTTCCGGGCGGGGAAAATAGGCCTCCTCGCGGCGGAACAAGAGTAGATATATACATCGATGACGAATGGTGGGCATACACATACACCGATACGAGTGGATATTACTGGAAAGACATAAACGCCCCTGACGTTGGACCACACGAGGTAAAGGTCGTTTGCGCAGATAACGAGAACATCATTGGAGAAAACGTCACGTATCTCTACGTGGAACGCATTCTTATTTCCGTTAACGTTGACAGGGATCCTTCCAACCCAGGAGCTGCAAACAGAGTCTGGGGATATGCATGGTTCCAGTACAGCGGAGACCCTGTTGAGAACTATGTACAAATCCGTCTTAATGGTGTGCCGATCGCAACGGTTATGACAAACCGTTTCGGATACTACGAAAATAACTTCACCTCACCAACCTCGCTTGGTGAGCACAGAATCGATGTCACAATGTTGCATGAAAACTTCAGGGGAGACAATACGCGGTGGTTCTGGGTAAGAACCCTGGACATTCCAGTGAATCTGAGCGATAAGATTGTGAGGAGCGGGCAGTACATAACGGTCAGCGGAAGAATAACCGTTCAACCTGGCGGATGGCCAGTTCCTCAGTATACAGTTGTGCGCATATATCCGAGCTGGACCTCTCCAATAATAACATCCACCGGCCCAGATGGTACTTACACGGCCGGTCTAAATGCCCCCGCAACTCTTGGGATCCACACGATAAGGGTTGAAGCGGAGGAGGGGGAGAACGGCATAATGGGAAGCAGGGAAAACACGATAGAGGTCCGAGAGCTCCGCTTCTCAGAGTTTAAACTTGTAGACAACCACGGGCAGGAGGACCGAATAATGAATCCGGGTGAATCCTACAGACTATTCATAAGAATTCAGGAATTCAATGGAGCCTCATATTTCGACGTTGAGGAAACTCATCCATCAAATCCGTTCAAGGTCACGATCGCGGGTCAAGACTACACCCTTGCATACACCGGAAGTTCTGGAATATGGAGAACTCCTTACCTCACAGCAGAGAGTTCGCTCGGGATGTATGTGGTCTCCGCATTCTTCTTCGGAAGTTCAGCTAACGATATCTATGGAAGCCAATCAATCAACTATACATACGACGTGAAGACAATCTGGCTTTCGCTTGTCATAGATAATGTAGTCAATCCTATGGAAAACACAACAATTTCCGGCAGAGCTATTCTATTGCCAGATGATGCCCCTGTCAAACGAGAAAACGTATTTATCTTCAAAGAAGACGAACTGCTTACAATCGTTCAGACCGACTGGGAAGGTTATTTCAGATATTCCTTCGTGGCTCCTGACCTGCTCGAAAATTACTTCCTGAAAGTTAGAATAACCGATGCCAACGGAATTGAGAGAGAAAACTCCAGAAGACAGTGGGTGAAAACAATTGAAATTTCCATATTCCTAGGCGAAGAGGTCGTCGGAATTTCTCCCACTGACAATGTGTATGGTTGGGTCATTCTACATCCAGACAACATACCACAAAGCGGCTTGGCTGTGAGGATTTTCGGAACCGGTCTAGACAACGAACAAACTGTGTATACCAACGATGAAGGTTATTACTTCCTGCAGTTCAACGTTTCTGCATATGCTAGGAATTACGGATTTGGAGAGGTCAGAGTTCAAGTCAGGAATGCTGACAACATTTACAATGAAAACTCCGCGACCTACTATGTCGGAACTCCGGTAAACGTGAGGGGATGGATGAAGAATGCTGAAGGAAAACCGCTTCCCGCAACTTTCGAGTTCACATCGATTTCGAAAGGTTATACCCTCAGAATTTCCGTAAAACCAGACGGAACATACAGTGGCGTAATAATAAAAGACGATTATCATATGACATTCAGACTCTTTGGGCATTCTATAACTTTCTACTCCGTGAGGACTTTCTCAGAAGCCCAGCAATGGGAGAACTTTGATAATCTAATCCGAATAGACAATATACCGCGATCCGCAGCATACGTTTCAGACAACGTGAACACGATATTCGCTATTGCTATAGAAATAGACAACAAGCTCGCGGACAATTTCCAGACTGCGACGATCGTTCTGGATTACACACCATGGCTCGGGATGATAACAAACGAAAGCAACCTTGCCGTCTACAAGGCGAGCTGGGATATGGCGAGAAGAGAAAACACAAGTAAATGGACAAGGCTTGGAGGAACTATCAACAAGATCGATCACACAATAACTCTCAGTGGAGTTACCAAATTCTCGGCATATGTGGTGGGCGAGAGTGTACCTTCCATGCAGGATGTCGTTGGACCGATCGTTGGGCCTTTAGTGGGGCCGATCGTTGGACCACTTAGAGGACCGATACCAGATTACAGCGGGACTCTGAGGAAGATCATGGGGCTCATCGCAGATATTCAGACGACGGTGGAGAACCTGCCTACTCTTGAAAATCTCCCGCAAACTCCACCAGTGGAGGTTACTCCGAGTCCTTCCGCCGGTGTGTCTCTCGATATGTATCCTGGAGAAACGGCCAAAGTTCCACTTTCAATCAAGAACAACTCCAATGTTCCGATTATCGTCACCGCATCAAAAGTCGGTCAGACATCCGCCTTCATCTCCTTCGAAGAACCGTACATAACCGTTCAGCCAGGAGATGTAGGAAAAGTTATGCTTGTCGTTCATATACCTGAAAACACACCGAAGGGTCTTTACACAGGTTCTGTTTTCCTTTATCCTGGAGTCCTGCAGGCTCCGATTGAAATTCCTGTCAAGATTCGCGTTCTCTCTCCGGCCAGAAGTCTGCTTGATGTAAGAATATCTTCACTTCTCCCAAGCGTTAATCCTGGTAAACATCAGAAAGCCGAGGTTACACTCTACAACATGGGAGAAGAGAAGAGAGTCGATGCCGTGGTGAGAGTTCAACTCATTGATCCGGACACTTTAGCTGTTCTCAATGAGGTTGAGGAAACTATGGCGGTCGAGACTTCTTTGAGCAGAATCTTTAGCCTGAAGGTTCCTGAAAACGCAAAGGAAAAATATTACTACCTAAAAGCTTTGGCGACTTATCTGACAGGCGAAAACAGAGAGATGCAGGCAAGTGCTCTCGCCTCGATGTCTGTGATAATTCCATTCTGGGATAAAACAACCTGGGGGATTTCCAACAAGATATTCTACTCTGTGATAGCCGCTGCGATTGCCGCCGGAACGGCCGGTTACCTGTACTACCGCAGGCTGAAGAAATTACGCGAAGCACAGAAGAGATATGAAAGGGTTCTATCCTTCACCGAACTTCCACAGCCTGGACCGAGAAGCGCCTTCATAGGAAAACTGGCTGAAACCCCGAGAAAGGCATATCTGTACCTAGATGACCTCAGAACTCACGCGATTGTTGCTGGAGCGACCGGAGCAGGCAAAACCATAATGACGCAGGATCTTGCCGAAGAGGCACTCATGCACGGAATCGATGTCTTCGTTTTCGACCCGACAGCACAGTGGACTGGAATGCTCCAAAAGTGTACCGAGCACGAGATGCTTAGACACTATGACAAGTTTGGAATGAAGGAGAGAGATGCAGCGGGATTCCCAGGATATATAAAGAGAATCAAGGATCCAACTGAGTATCTCAACCTAGGCAAACTGCTCAAGAGACCGAAGAAAGAAGGAGAGATGGGCAGGATATGGGTTTTCCTGATCGACCAGCTTGACAGCAGAGATCTTGACGTTTTCATCGCAAACACCATAAACGACATCTTCAAGAGCAATCCCGAGGAGAGCCAGAAGCTTAGGGCGCTCATAATCTTTGACGAGGTCCACAGACTCCTACCCAGATTCGGAGGAAAAGGTCTGGGAATAACGATGCTCGAGCGCGCCGTAAGAGAATTCAGAAAATGGGGAATTGGTCTCGTGCTCGCTTCGCAAGTCATTGCTGACTTTGAAAAGGAAATAAGAGCAAACATAAGAACACAGATCCAGCTCTGGACGAGAGATGAGGAGGAACTCGAGAGGATAAAGGAGAAGTTCGGACTCGGCTACATGCAGTCGGTCGCCAAAGCGGCCGTTGGGACCGGAATGGTATTCAACTCCGACTACAACAAGGGTAGACCTTACTTCATCCACTTCAGGCCCATTCTCCACAGATTGACCAGACTAGAAGAAGATGTGATAATAAAGTGGGACAAATACACCAGGAGACTTGAGGAGCTCCAGGAGAAACTCGATAAGCTGAGAGAGGCTGGAGCTGACATTTTCGACCTTGAGATCGAACTCGGGCTAGCGAGAAAGAAACTAGAAGAGGGTGCGTTCGACGTCGTCGATCTCTACTTGGAATCTGTTGAACCTAGAATTGATAAAGAGTGTAAGGCGAGAAAAATAGAAATCAAAAAAGTCAGGGTTACTGAGGAAGAGCTGAAGAAGGCCGAGATGGAGGCTAAGAAAGAAAGAGTAAAAGCGGAGAAGGCGGAGGACGAGAAGGAATCCAGAAAGCCCGAAAAGAAAACATGATAAGGGTTTTTGAATATAATAACGATATTTTTGATGGTTGGTGAATTTGCCCGAAAAAAAGAAGAAAGAAACTCTTGCAGATAGGGTCGAAAAGCTGAGCGCACAAATGGAAGCTTTCGGAAAACTCAGGGAGAGCTTAGATATGAGGATCTCCATGCTGAACGAAAGAATCGGAGAGCTCAGAGCGATGGTTCTGAGAACCGAAAAAGATATGATGGAGATCCGTGCGAAAACCGAAAGGACTACCGGGATAATCGAAGAGCTCGACCCAAGCAAAATAATGGGAGAGATCAGGAGGATGCAGGCGCGGGTCGAGACGCTGGCGGCGAGGATAGATGCAACCGATGCTAAGCTTGACGCAATTAGTTCTGAACTTAGAGAAGTTAGGAGAGAGATTGGAAAGTTCCGTGGGGTTGAAAGCGTACTTTCCCTCTCCGAGGAGGTCAGGGCTGACTTGACGGAGATGGAAAAGATTGCGGCAGATGTCAGGAGGCAGGCGGACAGGGTGATGGCCATCTTCGCGGAGCTGAGGGATAGGATGGGAAAAACCGAAAGGTTTGTAGCTAGGCTCGAGGCGCTCGAGGATTCGACAAAATCACTAAATAAGGGACTGAGCGAGCTTGCACCGAAGGTCGAAGAAGCTCTTGCTAGAATAGAAGAGCTGAGGGCGACGGCAAAAGCGACAAATCCTGAAGCCAAGGAGGAAAAACCCAAAGAGGAGAAAAAGAAATAACACGGGTTAGAGAAGGAATTTGAAATCTATGAAGGTTGCGTGTGTCTTCGGGACGAGACCGGAGATAATCAAACTCTCGCCGGTGATTGAAGAGTGTGGAAAAACCGGGCTCGATGTGCTTCTTGTGCACACGGGACAACACTATGATTATGAGATGAGTGATATCTTTTTGCAAGAGTTGGGTGTTCCAAATCCGAATTACCATTTGGGAATCCGGACGGAAAATCCTTTGGAAAGATTTTCGGAGATAATCACAAGATTGGAAAGAGTTTTGAAAAAAGAAGAGCCAGATTTTATGCTCGCGCAGGGAGATACCGACACTGTTCCAGCCTCGCTGTTCGTCGCTAGGCGCTCCGGGATCCCTGGAGGGCACGTGGAGGCAGGGCTTAGATCGTTTAATCAAGCGAGCCCAGAGGAGCTCAACAGAAAGTTGGCCAGCCGGCTCGCCCTTTTGCATTTTGCACCGACCGAGCTTAACAGAGAATTCCTTCTGTCTGAGGGAGTGGACCCGGCGAATATTTTCGTGACCGGAAATACCATCGTCGATGTTGTCGGAAAAGTCAGAAAAAGACTCAAATCTGAAATCCTGAGCGAACTTGAAATTCGGGATGAGAAGCCGATTCTACTGGTTACGGTTCATAGACCAGGAAACGTTGACAACAAAAATAATCTTTCCGAGATCTTCGGTGCTCTCTGCGATCTCAAAGAATTCCAGATAGTATTTCCGATTCATCCGCGCACAGAAAAGAGAGCTGCCGAGTTCGGACTTTTGCAGAGCCTTCAGAGAGCCGAGCATGTAAAGGTTATAAAACCTCTTGGTTATCTAGATTTCCTTTCTCTTATGTCAAAGTGTGATCTCATTCTGACAGATTCTGGGGGACTACAAGAAGAAGCTTGCGAATTCAAAAAGCCCGTCGTAGTGATGAGGGAAACCACGCCTCGGTGGGAATCTGTTCTAGCTGGTTTTGCATTTTTAGCCGGGACAAAGAGAAGCAGGATAACTGCAACTGTTCAACGCATTGCAGCAGATGATGGTCTCAAAAAGAAATTGAGGAAAACAAAGAATCCCTTTGGAGATGGAAAGGCCTCAAAGAGAATCGCTCGGATTCTGCGCAGACTAGGGAATAAAATAGGATATCCCGAACCGGACGAAGCTATGGCTAATAGTATCTTGAGAAAAATACGGAGGATGACGCGTGCCAGTTGAGGCGGTTCTATTCGACATAGATGATACCATTTACGACCATAAAGAATGGCTCGCTGGTGCTTTCCTCAAGGTCGGCGAACTCCTCGAATCTCTCTTCGGTCTAAATAGGAAGGAGGTTAGAGACATCCTGCTCCAGCTTACAGAAAAGTATACCTCGGCTGCCGGAAATCTTTTTAACCTTCTTTTACGTCAGATCGGCCTGCCCGAAGAGGAAAAACTCATAAAAAGAATTATAGAATCTTTTTACTCCTACATGCCGGATAGACTCACTCCTTATCCTGCAATGTATGAAGTTTTAAAAACTCTGAAACAAATGGGAAAAAAGCTTGGCATAGTTTCAGATGGAAGAAGAGATGTTCAACTCCAAAAATTGAAAGCTCTTGGGTTAGAGGGATTTTTCGATGTGGTTGTGATATCTGATGAATACGGAAGAGAAAAAAGAAAACCCAACACTTTTCCATACGAATTGGCTCTAAAGAAGCTTGGGGTAGAAGCTAAATGTGCGGTCTACGTTGGGGACAACCCAAACAAAGATTTCATCGGAGCTAAAAAACTGGGCATGAGAACCATCAGACTCCTGATGGGGGAGTACGCCAACGTTCGGACGAGTATCGAGCTGGAAGCCGATTTCTCGGTAAGAAATCCAATTGAGATACTTTCTGTGCTCGATAGAATAAAATAGTTTTTCTTTCAAATATTTAAAATGTGGAAGACAAAATCCTCATAACCGGAATTGGCGGTGCTGCTGGCATATCCGTTGCAAAGAGTCTAAACGAGTTTTATTTAGTGGGTGTAGACGCTAATCCAAATGCACCTGGAAAAGTGCTGGTGAATGAATTCTATCAGATACCCTATGCTCGTGAGGAAAACTTCGTCGAAGAGCTCGCGAAAATCGCGAAAGAATGTTACTGCATGTTTTGCACGGTCGATGAGGAACTTCCAATCGTTGCAAAAAACATGGATGTTTTCGGCTGTAAGGTGCTTGTTTCACCATTAGAAAGCATAGAAAGATGTCTTGACAAGTTTGCGCTCCATTCATACCTTCGTGATAGAGGACTACCGACTCCCAAGACAGTGTTGCTAGAAAACCAGAGTTTTGAAGAACTAATGACGGAGCTTGGACCTTTCATCGTGAAGCCTAGAAGAGGAAGAGGTAGTAGAGATTTTTTGAGGTCAAAAATGAAGATTACTTTAGGTTTATTTTGAGCGCAAAGAATTACTTAAAGAAAGAGTTCATCTGTCAGAAAGAATTGAAGGGCAAAGAATACTCGGTTGACGTTCTGCTAGACGAAAATGGAAAATTTTTGATTGCTGTTCCACGCGAGAGAATCTTAACCGATAGCGGAATTTCGATTGTTGGGAAAACTGTCATAAATCCAAAACTCCAGGAGATCGTGCCGAGGATTGTTGAAGCGCTGGGATTAAAATACATAGTAAATGTTCAACTTAAAGAGGACGAGAATGGTGAACCCTACGTAACGGAAGTTAACCCCCGACCCGCTGGAACACTTTATCTAACAACGCTGTCCGGAGTGAACATGCCAAGACTCCTAATTAAGCTACTCGCAAAGGAGAAAATTGAGCCGTGGGGGTTGAGATACGAGGAACTTATCATGTATAGACTTTTTGAAGAGAAGATTTACCGGAAAAAAGGAAGAGGAGGAAAACAGAAAAGCAAAATATACAGGCATGATGACGTCTATCTGAAATGAACAAAGATAAAAATCAACATTTTGAAATCCTCAAAAGAAGGTATAGGAAGAAAGAAGGCAGAATATTCGCGTTTTCTATCCTTATTCTCTTTCTGATATCCCTGCTTGGGTTTGCCAGATTTGACGGAAGAAATTTCGCGGCGTATCTTACAATTGCGATTCAAGCCGTCTTCATCGCTTATCTTCTCAGACATATGGCGTTTGCATATACAGGATTGCAGATGAAGTGGGATCGTGAAGAATTTTCCGATTACGAACCACCCATAAGCATTCTGATTCCCGCAAGAAATGAGGAAAAAGTCATTCGAGGACTAATAGAAAGCCTCGCGGAGGTTGACTATCCTAGGGAAAAATTTCAGGTTATCGCCGTCGATGATGCAAGCGATGACAAAACCGGAGAAATTTTGGATGAACTCGCCAGAAAATACGATTGGTTAATTGTCATCCACAGATCTAAAAAAGACCATGATCTGGCTCCTGGTAAGAGCTCGGTTCTGAACGATGCTCTCAGATTTGCTAGTGGAGAAATAATCTTTGTCTACGATGCGGATCATCAGGTGAAGAAAGATACGATAAAGAAAATTGTTAGACATTTCAAGGATCCGAAGGTTGGAATGGCAATGGGCAGATGTGTTGTTAGAAATGCGGACAAAAACATTCTCACCAAACTCATTTACATAGAATTCCTAAGCGGCTATAAGGTCAATCAGTATGGAAGAGAGCTTCTACATGGGCTCGCTGCTTATGGTGGAAGTAACTGTGCCATAAGACGATCTCTTTTAGAAGAGCTTGGTGGTTTTAACATAAGCAGCGTGACGGAAGATACGGATTTAACAGTTCGCGGGGTTCTTGAAGGTTATCGAGTAGTTTACGATGACGACGCTGTTTCGACTGAATTAGCGGTCACAAATCTAACAAGATATTGGAAGCAGAGATATCGCTGGGCCTATGGCCATCAACATGTCTTCTACGACTATTGGCTTGATGTCGTAAGATGCAAGCATCTTGGAATTCTTGACAAAATCGAATTTTTGATGTTTCTTTTCATCTATCACATGCCGGTTGTCATGTTCCTTGGTCTTCTCTTAACTTTCATGTGGGCTTTCGGAATTTTCCTTCCTAGAGATCCGTTTATCGGGCTTACACTCTGGATAGTTTTGCTCCTCGGACCTCTTTTGGAACTCGCAGCCGGACTCGTGTTGGCTAGAGAAAAGGGAAAGATGGCATTCTATCTAATACTCTTCCTTCCGCTCTTTTTCCTATCAATTATGATATGTACAAAGGCTTTCCTAGACGGAATAATCCGGGGAATAACAAAAGAGAGATATGTGTGGGTAAAAACTGAGAGGGAGATTTGATGAAGAGATATGTTAGAATTAAAGCGGTAAAATTCTTCGTAACATTCTTTCTGATTTTGTCCGTTGCTCTCGTCTTTGCATATCAGATAAATGATGAGTTTAGGGAAATTGAAACAAAATTCATCGTGAGACTTACTAGAGCTTTGGGTTTAGAGACAAGTAGAGCTCCTCCTCACAAAATTTTTGCATATTATCCAGAAGGAGCATTCATTCTTGAAATGACATTGTCCTGCTCGGCTCTTTTCCCAATTGCCACTTTCTTGTTTTTGGTTCTCTTGACGCCGGGTATATCTTTGAGAATGAAGCTTCTAGCTGGAATATTAACATGTCCGATCCTTTATCTCTTGAACGCTCTCCGCGTAGTGCTAGTTTTTTACGCCGGAAAAGTTTTGGGTAAGGGAGCTATTCTTCTATTTCACGATTGGATGGGCGGCGCGATAATGTTTTTTGCCGCTCTCACTTCTTATTCAGTATGGCTCTTTCTCGTTCTGACAAGGCCAAGTGAGATAAAACCAAGAACTTTATATCCTGAGTAAGAATTTGCTGGCCCAGAATACCTCGGCATATTTTACCCCGACAGCTAGACCCCGATATGCGGCGGTCTTTTCAACGTAATCGCACAGGTTTGCCCTCGGACCGGAGAGCTGAGAGCGATGAATTTTCAGAGCACGAAGTTTGAGTCGGAGTTCCTGCGATATGTCCACATAAATGCATCCGATGGAAGGTTTTATGATTGAGGAAGGGGTCTCGCCAAAGAGAATTCTGTTGTGTCTGCGAGCCGCAGATATTGTTGAGTGTCCGGTTGCTTTGTGATCCTGGTGACTGTCCCAAGGAAGATGGGTTACTACAATATCTGGTTCAACTTTCCTTAACCATTCTTCGATAAGGTGAACTGTATCGACGTCGTGCTGGATCTTGCCGTCAGGCAATCCTCCAAACAAAACTTTTCTGATTCCGAGAATCTTGGCAGCTCTTTCTACCTCTCTTCTCCTTTGACCCGGTCTTCCACCGAGCTCGCCGTTGGAGAGAATCCCTGTAGTAACCTCTGTCCCCAGCTTTGACAATTTTGCGATTGTTCCTCCAGCTATGAGCTCCGGATCATCTGGATGTGCTCCAATGACTAACACCGATTCAGGTATGATTGGCATCCTATCATCTCAAAGTAGGAAGAAACAATAAAAGATTTTTGCCGTCATTTTTTGATTCTTCTTCTGGTGGAATACATACAACCAGCTTGGGGCTTTCCTATACCCACACAAGGTTGGCAATGCATTTTTCATGGAAGCAGAGATTCTCTCGTCCAGCCAGACATCTTTTTCAGTTCCTCCCCACCCACGTACACGATGGCATCTACCTTTCTCCCATCCTCGAGCTCGACTTCCACGACCTTCTTTGTAAAAAGTCCAAAAGAAACTCCCTCTATCTCATCTAACTTCCTGATGATTTCATCCGGAACGCATTGATAGAGCTCGCCCTTAACGCTTCCTGATGGGTCCTCTTTGATGAACGGAAAGTTTAGCTCAGAAGGCCAGACGAGTCTGAAACCCCGAATTCTACCTAAAACAGGCTGATAGCAGGCCAATACATTGGATCTAGGATGCGTGATAACCTCCCCGCTCCTGGGGTCTCTGAATTTCCTCATCAAGGTCCCATAAACAAAAACGTTCGTCATTTTGTCGGAATCGATTTCAGCTTCTGAATGTAGTCCTTTGGAAAGCCGTTCTTAACCGCGGAACGAATCAACAGATTTAAGTACTCTGGGGTCGGTGGTACGAACTGGGCTGCTGGCTGCTTTACAACAAATGTTATTGCCTCCTTCACCAAGCCATCACGCGTCATCACGCTCACCCGCTTTTCTTGGTAAACCTTTGGGGCTCCCTCCTTCTTCCTGAGTTTCTCAAAATCATCCTTCGTGAGCTCCATCAAAAGCCCCCAGACTTCCTCTCCCTCACATCTTTGAATGTTGGCCACCCCTCCGCATCTGGTTGCGGAGTAATAGTTAAAAACAAGCTTCCAACCTTTTAGCACTGCTACTTCTTTTACAAGTGGCTTGACGGGCTGATAGTTGTGCATTCGACACCAATTTTCCAGATCCTCCTCGTCCATGTTGGATCCATAAGCAAAGTAAAGCACGCGATCTTCATTAGAGCAGATTTGAGCAAACAATCCTGACCTTACTGATAACACATTAACAAGTGTTTCTTTTCACATTTAAAATATTTGTTTCCAAAATTTAGTGATGTCCGAAGAATCCACGATTGTTTTCTAGTTAATCTAGCACCGATTCGAGTATGACGGGCATCTTATTATCTCAAAGTAGAAAGAAACAATATTTGCCGTTATTTTCTGGTTCTTATGTAGAGACCCAGAAATGCAAACAAAAGCACAACAGAAAGCGTGAACAAGCCAGCCATGCTGATCGGGATAGCTGAAGATTCTATTTCATACATCTGAGTTGAGTCTTGGGGATTTGTGAAACTGGAAGTAGACCACTGGAAGTAAACGTTATCATATTGGATATCCATGTTTTCCACCCCTATCGAGAAAACTAGATAGTTGTCTCCTATTTCATAGTACGGTTGAGTTGTTGTTTTAATTAAGCTTCCATCCTCGGAGAATTCAACGATTGACGGAATCAAGTACCATGGGGGAGCGTACGGCTCGATGGGTGGAGGTTTGGGAGGCGGAATAAATATCAAAAGAGTCCAAGTCAAAAGGTAATCGACCCCAGTTCCCGATTGTCCACCTGGCCTGCAATCAATGTTTATGTTGTAAGTATACCTCGATACTCCAAATAATATATCTCCGTCACCGCCCGATGGAAATGGTCCATGATACTCCGATCTGAATAACCACAGTCCGTTTTCCACTTTATATCCATGACCCCGTATGTCGAGCCACGCTGGAATTCCGGGGTCTTGTCCATCATCTCCTAGGTAAGTCCACCCTTCCCAGTTACCGAAGACTGGTGTAGTAAATAAGACTAATGCTAGCAGAGGCACCATCGCTGCCGCAACTTTTTTTGTCCTTTTCATACTTGAAGAAGTATTCCCAAGAATCCTTTATAAAGCTTTCTATTTTTCGCTAAACCGAAAAAGAGTTTTTCTTTAGAATTTTTGGTTAAAATAAAAAAAATTTGTAACTTTTTGTCTAAAAATGTCTGACTTTTATCTCTCTTTTGTTATTGTTAAAAAAGCAAAACAGAGCGTTGACATGCAAGAAAATCCATGCCCGTAAATATTCTTCAATTTCGCCTGTAGGGTGACGCCACCTGACCCAAAAACTAAAGAATTCAAAACATGAAAACTCTTGTGGTTGAAATGGACTTCCTCACAAAGAAGGCGATTTCGGCGGCCATAATAATCGCATGCGGAGTTTTCCTGATAGTCTTCAGCTTTTTCCTGCCCCAAGAGCTTATGGCAGTCACGCTCTTACCGGGATTTTTCCTCATAGCCGTGGGATCTCTCGAACTCCGAGAATATCGAGAGCTTTCCAAGATAATAGAGATGGGTAAAAAAGCCCTGAAAAGAAGACAATAGTCAACTTAATTAAAGAGTTCAAAACCATTTTATAATGGTTGGATGCCCAAAAAGGAGCCCGTCTCGCCAATTATGGAAACTATTTCCAGATTAAGAGAAAGCTATGATACCCGCCTTTCGACAATTAGCGAAAGCATCGGAAGTCTGAAGGCAAGGCTCGATGAACTTGAGCAGATTTTTTCCGAGCTCAAGGGGGCGAGCAAAGAAGCTCTCGATTTCCTCAGAGAAACTAGGCCACAAATACTTCTCTCCAACATGAAAAAACTCGAAATAGAAATTGAGGAAATTAAAGGGAGGCTCAGAGTCAATGAGGAAACACTCACAGAGCTCGGAAGGGATCTCAGAGAGGTAAAGCAGATGGTAAGTGAATTTAAAGGAATAGAGGAGTTATTGGAACTCGCGAAAGAAATAAGGGAAGATATAAGAGAAGTTGAGGAACTAAGGAAGAAAACAGAGGCGCATGCGGATAAAATAGAAGCCATTTTTGTTGACATACACCGGAAAACCCGTGAAATAAAGGAATTGACTGCCTATGTGGAGGGGTTGAGAGAACTTGTTAGGGATCTCGAGAAAAAAGTCACAAAGCTCGAAATTTCGAGGAAAAAGTAGTCCTGCAAAGAGTGGTGGTAAAGTGGCCAAGAGAAAAGCGGCCATTAAAGAGAAAAAATTAGAGAAACGGCAAGAAAAAACGCCAAATCTGGAACCGATTCTCGAAACCGTCGGCTATCTCGTCGGCGAGAAAGGGGAAAGAGTGATACGAGCGCTAACGAGAGGAGAAATGACAGATGAGGAGCTGGCGAAAAAAACGAATTTACAGGTAAACCAAATCAGGAGCATTCTCTATATTCTTCACGAAAACAGAATCGTTTCGTATAGAAGGGAGAGAGAGGAGAACAGCGGATGGTATGTTCACTATTGGAGACTCGAACCGGAGAGAGCTCTCGACTACATAAAAGAACAAAAAGCAGAACTCCTTAGAAAACTCGAGGAAAGGCTAGCGGAAGAAGAGAGCAAGATATATTTTACCTGCGAGAAAGAATACGCACGTGTTTCCTACGAAAATGCGATGGGTACGGAGTTTAAATGTCCGACCTGCGGGGGCACGCTTAAGCCCTACGATAACAGTGCCATCGTAAATTCTCTTAAGGCACAGATCGAGAGGCTGCGCAGAGAGCTTTCCTGAATTTTTCCTTTGGAGGAGATAATTATGGACGTTGATGAGGCTATCAGGATTCTCCGCAGCGTGGGGTGTCCAGAAGACGTTATCGAACATTGTCTGACGGTTCGAAATGTCGCTCTCGAGCTTGCAGACAAAATCGAAAAAAACGGATATTCAATCGACAAAAAGCTTGTGGAGCTGGGAGCGCTCTTTCACGACATAGGAAGAGCAATAACGCATGGGATTTCGCATGGAGTCGTGGGAGGAAGAATCTTGCGAGATCTCGACCTCGATAGACTGGCACCATTTGCGGAAAATCACATAGGCGGTGGAATACCCGCAGAGGAAGCCGCAAATCTGGGGCTCCCACCGAAAGACTACTTCCCAAATACGATCGAGGAAAAAATCGTTGCGTACGCCGATAAGCTCGTGGAGGGTGGAAGAGTTGTTAATTTCGAAAGGTCTCTCGAAGAATTCAAAAAGGAACTCGGGAAAGATCACCCGGCGATTGAGAGACTCCTCAAACTTCATCGGGAGATGAAAAATCTAATCGGAAAATCATATCCTGAACCTGCGTCTGACGAAGCTCTTCGGGAAAGTCCATAGCGGCCTCTTGGGTTTAACCTTCTTTACCTCGCTCAGATGAGGAAGCAAAAGCAATGAGATCACAAGTCTCAAAATTCCAGAAAGAAGGAAAACGGATAGTATCGGCTTAAGACCAAGGGAAAGCTTGGTCGCGAACAGACCACCTAACGTTGCCCCGGCGAAGATTCCCATGCCGTTGAGCGCGTTAAAATATGAAAAACATATGCCCCTCTTCTCCCGGCTGACAACATCGTAAACAAACGTGAATGAGGCAAGGTCAAAAGCCGCCCAAGCAAATCCACCGAACATCTCTATAATAGATAGATGGATTGGATTCGTGGTGAGTAGCCAAAGAATAGGCACCCACGGAATTAAAAGTCCACCGATTCTCAGAGTCCTGAGACGCCCATATCTGTCAGAAAATTTCCCCCACCAGACCATGCTCAGAAACCTGACAGAGGATGAAGAAAGAACTATCCCCACATAAGTGATGTAGCTGAACTTCAGATCTCTGAGCATATAAACGGCGAAGAAGGGAGCGGCGATGTTTGTGGCAAAGGCCATCAAAGTCGTGTAAAGCGAAAACCTACCAAATCTATTCGGTCTTTTTCCTCTTCTCCAGATTTTCCTGAGAAACTCGAAAAATCCGAAATGGTATTCTTCCTTCTCCTCAAACTTTGGTTCATAGTGTTTGAGCAAAAAATATCTGGAGATAAGACGAGCGAGCATAGCACCTAGAAAAAGCAGAGAGAATCCAAGAAAGATTACCCCCAATCTTCTGGATAGATCCAAGAAGATTCCAGCAATCATGAATGCTATGAGGTTCGCAAACCCGATTATTCTGTTTCTCCTTCCAAAGAAACTTCCCATCTCCTCTTCTGAAACAAGATCACCTATCCAAGATGCCCAAGCGGGGCCATTCAGAGCGCCGAGCGTTAGATATGCGGCATAGAAAAGCATGACGATGAGTGGTAGAAAAGTGCTACTGACGCCCGTCAGAAATACTAGCATGGCTAAGATGGACATGGGAAGCCACACCATCGCCTGCATAAAAACAAGCTCCGTTACAAGCTTCTTCCTGCTTCTGCCCTCCATCAGCCTCGGCGTGGCTAGCTGCGACAAATTCGCTGCCAAATTTGGAACCGATGTCAGAAGTCCGATTTGTGCTTCGCTGGCTCCAAGAGCTATCGCAAACGGGGAAACATAATATGCTCCTAAGGCCTCGTTAACAGACCATGCGACGCCGTCCTTTATACTATACTCCAGACTTTTCTTTCTCTTCTCTTCCTCCAATGTCTCTGCCTCCCTTTTAAGTCTTGAACTAAAACTTCAGCTTTGAACGACTATAAAGGTGGGCCCGCTGGGATTCGAACCCAGGCTCTCCACCTCGTAAGGGTGGCGTCATGCCAACTAGACCACGGGCCCTCAGAAAGAGCTTAACATAACTTAAGAAAAGGATAACGCTAAACCCAGACGATTTTGGAGACCAGCAAGAGGGTGAGGACTCCAAGTGCGTCGCCAATAGAGGTTATCAGAGGTCCCACGATGTTATCCGGATCTAGTCCCTTCACATATGATATTACGGTAACCATCATCGAAGAAAGCACAATCAGAGGTACGAGAATCACACCGGTGAGGATGAAGGTCGCAGAAAATCTGAAGGGATCAGAGAATCCTCTGACAGACCCCAAAAAAATCAGAACAATCGACACGAAAAGAAATGAGAAGAGCCCTGAAGCAGTTGCCTCTATCAGATTTTCGCTTAGAACTTTTTGTTTTTTCAGTTTTGGCTCTATTAGACCAAGATGGAGAGCAGAACTCAGCCTGGCTCCAAGAATGCTCCCTATGTTTCCGCCCATATCGTTTATGGGTGGAATCAATGCCAACAGGAAAGGCAGGGCCAATATTTTCTCGACTTCGATCTGTAAGAACAATCCAGCCAGTACAGAAACAGTAGCACTTATGAGTAGGGCAAAAAGGCTCTCTTTCACAATTCTTTTCGTAGATGCTACCATCTCAACCACCCCAAGAGAGATACCGATAGGAATATGCAGAAAATCGCGACGATATCTCCGATTGTCGTCATAACCGGACCTGTGATGTTATCTGGATCCCAGCCCCTCTTAAAGGATAAAATTGAAACGAGAACAGCTATGGGAGTCAAGATTATTCCCGAGAGAACTCCGGAAAAAAGCGCAATGAAAAGGAAATTAAAAACACTCATGGCCTCTACGCCGGCCAGAAATGTGAAGATAAAAGACATTATTCCTACGGCAAGAGATCCAAGGACACTGACGATGATCGCGGAAATAACGTTAATTTTCATTTCCCTCGAAAGGAAGAATCGCGGTTTTATAGTTCCAAGATGAAGAGCTGTGCCAAGCCTTGAACCCAGCGCACACCCGATGTTTCCTCTGAGGTCTATCAAGGGGGGAATCATCACCACAAGTCCGGGAAGAATCTCTATATTTCTCCGCATTTCCTCAAGCATCGACCCTGCAAACAAGTCAAAGATTGCACAAACACTGAGCACGAAAATCTGCTGAAATATGATCGATTTTTTGGATCTCGCTATCATCGTATAATTTTCCGAGATGATTCATATATATCTCAAAAAACCTAACCAACGACCATCAGAATCTCAAGAAAAACCATTATCAGAATCAAGATAAAAACCAGCAGTTCGAGCGTTATCCCTCGCTGAACGTCAACTCTCTCCATAAGGGTGTTGTAAATCTCCCGGAGTCGTTCTAGCTTCCTGTCTACGAGAGATAACCAGTCGCTTATCCTGAAGCGTTCGTTTGCCAGTCTGTAAAGCTTTCCGAGATACCACTCGCCTGTCAGCTTCGTTATATTTCTGGCGCTTTCCACGAGATCTGTCACTTGAACGCTGAAGCTCGAGATCTCTCCAAGAGTCCCTAGGAGTTTTCGATATCTCCTGCTCGTGATCCAGAAACTCAGCCTGGAGGTTCCCAGAAATCCGCTGAGTGAGGAGACCACCTCCCTCGTCTTCATATCCAGTAGTCTGTCATACGTCTTGAGGACCAAAAGCTGGACGAGAGCAAGCTCGATTATCCTGACCATATCATCCATATAATCAACAGAGCCGCTGATCAGAGCCGCATACCAGTCGACTATCGCTATATCGTCTTCGGAATATGAGAGATACGGTTTGAGCGCATCTTCGACTTCTTTTTCGCTTAACGTCATCCACTCCCTTTCACCCCTTAACACCCCTGCTGTCTGCTTTCTGTACTCTTCTAGGAAATCTCTCGCCCCGAGCCTAGGTTCCGTATCGGCAATCAAGATCATGAGATACACGTGGGGCTCATCCATCGGAGGATAGGAAGGGATTAACGCTGGAGATATTTTTTCCTTCAGTTTTTGGAAGAATTCTCTTGGGATCTCATCGAAGTTCTTTTCCTCCTTTCCAACCTTCACTCTACCTTCGCTGAGCGAAATGAGTTTTATCAAACGAGAAAAGGTCAGCCTTCTGAACTCAACAATTACGTATATCCCGATTACCCCTATCGGAAATATTCTACCTTCCACCCTAGCCTTCTGGCGGCCAACAGTGATATCCCCCAAATCGATGACAATGGACGAAAATTCAAACCAGCCGTATCTTGGCGCAATCAAACGCTCCTTTTTGGGAGGTGGGATTTCTACTATCTGGAGTTTTTCCTTCGGAATTCTCTCGCTCTCTATCTTCCCGCCAACATCGTAGAAATATTGGAAGATCAATCTGCCGGTGAGAAAGGGTTCTTCCACCATACGTAAAACACTCTGCGGAAACTCGCTAAAATATCTGGCTGGCGCCGGGGGTGGGATTTGAACCCACGCAGCGCGTATGCGCTAACGGCTTAGCAAGCCGCCGCCGTACCTGGCTGGGCCACCCCGGCTCCAAAATAGTATCGCAGTCGAAGGATAAAATAACATGATGAACGGCGGCGAGCGTGTCCGAAGTGGACGCCTTCCCCGACGCCGTTTGCCGTTCCCCCATCTCCACCCCGTTGATCGCCAGCGCCGGACGTCCTGCCTACCGCTGCTCCCTTCCGGGCCTAACGGGGTTCAGCAGGCAAAGGCGGTTAGCCAACGACCCTCCGGTCGCGACCCCGCCACCGCCGGCCCAGCGAGACGAGGCTTCAACGTGGAGGAACGGCGCGTACGTGCGGTTCCAGCGCCGCCTCCGGACTTTCGGCCCACCGTAAGCCCCGTTTGTGGCTACAGGGGAGGGGCAGCCCCCCGCCTAGCTCGCCGCCAAAAAGGCTTTCTCCCTCAATCGGAATAAGCTTTATCCTTGCAGCTCTCGGAGAAGCTCACACTTTTTACACACCTCAGATGGAGAGGGTTCACCACAAATTTTGCAGAACTTCATCTCGAATTCGCCAACTGCCTGCTCGAGATAAGGTCTTATCTTCTCATACATCCTGAGAATCATAAACTTTGAATTTGGATGATTTTCTTCAAGTCTATTCAAGAAGTCCTCGACCTCAACGTGAATCCCTTTTCTGTATGGACATTTCCCCCAATACACTTTGAATCCTTTCAGAAGAGCATATATTGCTATTTCCTTCTCTGGAATCTCGCGCATCGGCTTTATTCTGGGAACAAATCCTTTCATGGGTTTAAGAATGGGCCCAAGCCTGTAAAGTCTGTAAATGTCGCTCCTGATGTAGTTGAGCATTATTGCCTGCACCTCATCGTCCAAGTTGTGCGCGGTCGCGAGCTTGTCTGCTTCTACCTCTTTAGCCGTTCGATTGAGAAGCGAGCGCCTCAAAACTCCGCAGTATGTGCACGGACCAAGAGACTTTCCTTTTTCGGATGCCTGCCGCAAAATCTCATCGAGCGTGAGTCCGAACGAGTCCCTGAAACTTACGACAAATAATTCGACATCAAGAGATCTCGCATTCTCTTTCGCGACCTCCACGCCAGCTTCTCGATAGCCAGATATCCCTTCATCTACCGTTATCGCGACAACTTCGCACCTTTTTCTTTCCGCAAATCTTTTGATGAGATGAAGACACGTGACCGAATCTTTCCCTCCTGAAACAGCGACAGCGATCCTTTCTCCCGGTTCTATCAGCCGATATTCTCTAATCGCCCTAAGGAATCTTTTCTCCACGCTCTTGCATAGACATCTATCGCAGAGGAAGTCACCCGTGTACCTTCTGTGGTAAACCGCCATCCTTCCGCAAAAAGAGCAGCGCTTCTCACCCTCCGCTGACAATCGGATGGATGACAACCTCATCTCCCTCCTCAAGCGAATTCTCCTCAGGGACTATCCTACCGTTTACAAAGACCACAACCGTCTCCCTGAGGATCCCATATCTTTTGAGTAAATCCAAGATTGTCGCTCCTTCTTCGATTTCTTTATCTTCTTTTCTCCCCTGCCATCTAACAGTAACCTTCACGCTCTCACAATCATGGGTAGGAGGTTCAGAATAATTAAGAGTAATATGAAGAAGGAAAATGCCTTAACAAAACCTCTCGCAAATCTCTTTGAATATCTGACCTCAAGAAGCGCTTCGAGCATGTATCCGCCGTCCAAGGGCTTCGCCGGGAGTAGATTGAATAAACCAATACCAAGATTTAGGGCAAAAAGCCACTTCAGGAGATCTATAAGAAAAGGTGGAACATAAAAATGATAAAGATATGGATGAAAAACCGGACTGCCGAAAATCGTTGCATACATGAGAATTACCGTGTTTATCGGATGGAGATATACTAAATTGGAAGGAGCTTGCGCTGCAATAAAAGGTAAATGACTCTCTCCATTTTCCTGTCTAATTTTGGCATGGAAAGTACCTCTATCGGTTACCAGTTCAAATTCTGTTCTCCGACTGGCATTCAAATAGTTTTTGAAATTTTTCACATCTTCTATTGAGCTTATTTGAAAGTTGTCCAGTGCAAGGATTTTTGCCCCGAGAATGTTTTCCTCCGCGAGTGGACTGTTCTCCGCCACTCCCCAGATGTAAACCCCCTGCTTGGGAGTCAAAACAGATAGAAGGATGAGCAAAAATAAAAAAGATATCAAGATGTTCGTAACCGGTCCGGCAGCAAACATTCGCATTCTCTTTCCCGGACTGCTTCTAATCACCTGTCTTTCATCTGGCTCAACGAAGGCTCCCGGGATGAAGAGAAACAAAAGAACTCCCGCCGATTTCGTCCGTAGGCCTTGGGATCTCAAAAGGAATGCGTGGAAAACTTCGTGGAAAATCAAAACTACACCAACTACGATAAACCAAATGGTAATTGTAAGACCTGGAGCCGTGCCCGGAAGAATGAATCTCACACCCGGGATTGCCTCGCGTGGTCGCAACAAAACGAAGATCGAGTTAGACAGCAGACCAGCGAAGACCGAAAACATCAGAAGAAATCCCAAACATGCGGCGATGGTTCCGTAAAAAATCCACCATTTTCTGAATTTTTTCCCAATTCTGTCTATGAATTTTAGACCTCTCGTCGTTTTCCACATGAGAATTGCCGGTGAAAGCGTGAAACCTCTTTTTGAGAGTGAGAGCTTTTTATATGTCGCCAAAATCACAAGCCATATGGCGCCTATGAGGAGTAGAAAGATCACTAAGTCGTTCATCTTTTACAGATACAACTTTTACCATATTAACTGTGTATACGAGAATGGTGCAAGATGGTAAAGCCCGAGAGAGTAGGCGAGGTCAGAGAAGTTATCTATTCTGAAGAAAGATGGACACTCCTACAGCAGTTCAGAAAAAAGGCACTTACAATCATGGAAAAACTCGAGGTGTTCGATCCGATTGTGCACGGCAGCGTTGCGAGAGGAGATGTTGACAAGGAAAGCGACATCGACATTTTCCTGCAGGCTTCTCCCACCCCTTACATCGTCGAGGTTTCGCTGGCACGCCACGGTTTCGAAATCCTCAGAAGAGAGATCGTGATGGCCACACCTTGGCAGTTGCCAAAAGCGCACATCTACTTGGATGAAAAAACATCTGTTACCGTGCCACTTCTGAAACCTACAAAACTCGAGCTTGAATTTTACCACTTTGGTGGAGCCCTTGACTTTAACGATCTGAGAGCTAACAAAAGAGCACCAGGAGTGGACAAAAGATTGATGCTCATTGAACCAACACCGCAAGGACACATCGAGAGTTCAATCATTGGAAAGGAGGAAGAAACTGCCAAGCTTCTTGGAGTAAGCCCAGAAATCGTCAGAGAACGAGTTCAGGTTCTTATGAAAAGAGCCGAAGTAGGACACACTGGGCTCTTCATAAAAAGAGAGCTTCTTCCACATGAAAGCATAGAGGAGGTTTTCAAAAAAGAAGTTCTCGAAAATCCTTTGGCGAGAATGAGGTTATCCGGCCAAGGAAAATAATCTCTCAACTACAAATCTTCTGTCAAGGGCAGAAAGGAACGCTCCAGCCCTTGGTCCAGATGGTCTTCCGAGAAATGCTAGATAAATCGCCTCAAAAAGCTTGGGCGGATCCAGTCCAATCTCGCGAGCCAATTCGTATATCTTTGTGTGTAGCTCGACCGGACCAAGTTCAGCATGCGACATTATTTCGGCCAATCTCCTGAGACCCTCGCGTTGTTTCTCATCGAGTTTGACGGACGGAGTCTCTGTTAATATCTCAAACTTCAGATGCTCTGGAGCATAGAGCTCCACCCATCTTCTAGCAAGTCTGAGACGTAACAACGCTCTCCGGATATCATCCTCGTCCGGATTCACAAGCAATCCCCTCGATTTCAATATCTCAAGCGTTTCTTCCTCACTCCTTTTGATCTGACAAAGAACAGCTGCAAACCTAAACGGGACTCTTTGTGGTTTCTTTTTCGCCAGACCGTCAACCTGCGAGAGTTCATAAATTCTTTTTACCTGTTCCACCCTTGAGAGTGGGAGCTCGCCCTCGCCGAAATAAACCCTTTCAGCGAGATCATACTCATCATAGAGATCCGGCAGATTGCTGGGGTTAAACTCCTTTGCCTTCATCGGTTTACTCCTAAAAATAAAATAGCGCAAAAGTTCGGGCTCGGCGACTTCAAGCCACTGCTTTAACGTGAAAACCACACCTTTTGACGAAGAAAGCTTCTCACCACCCATCGCCACCCATTCGTATGGAACTGGATAAGGTGGTTCACATTCAAAAACCTCTCTCGCTATGAGCCTGCCCGTATCATAACTCCCTCCGGCAGCCGCATGATCTTTTCCGAATGGTTCGCACGTAACTCCTAAAAGCTTCCATCTGGCAGGCCACTCCACCCTCCACGTGAGCTTTCCCTCTCCTTTGGTGTAATCCGCCTCTCCTTCATGACCGCAACCTTCGACGTATGGTGCTCCTTCGCATCGATATCTCACGAAATCGCCATGCCAGTCGATCGCGCGTGTGGTCGATATTCTTCCGCAGTTCTCACAGAGAGGATCAAAAGGAAGCCAGTCGTCTGGCAGTGGTGTTTCCCTGAACATGTTCAGAATCTTGCGGATCTTCTCGGACTTCTGAAGGGCAATTCTTATCAACTCCGACATCATTCCGCTCCGGTAAATTTCTGCTGCAGAGAAGATTTCCACTTCTATCCCAAAGCTTTTCAGAGACTCTATGAAAGGGCGAGAGAAATAGTCGACAAAACTCCGGTAGGCCGGGTCCGGCGATGGTATGTTCACGTATGGATAGCCGAGGTATCTTCCGAATTCGTTCTCATTGAGAGGACTTGGAACTCTTCTCATAGGATCATAATCATCAGCGTACCAAATCGCCCTTGCATCTGCTCCTTTCTTTCTGAGAACCTTAGCAATGGCGTCAGCGATAAAAACGTCGTTTGCATGGCCTATGTGGATGTGACCAGAGATGGAAATCCCACTGGCAACGGTGTGTCTCCTCCCGCGTTCAAGGAGCTCCTCTGCTATCAAATCTACCCAGTGCATCAATAGTTTTTTAAGACGTGAACTCTAAAAATCATGGAGTTAGATGCTTCCAGCTAAAAGGATGAGTAAAATCCCACCGTCAAGCACTCTGAAAATTTTGAGATTAGCCAAAGAACTCGAACGAAGCGGGAAAAGGATTTTACACCTTGAGGTTGGAGAACCAGATTTCGACACGCCCGAACACATAAAGAGGGCTGCTGAGGAAGCTCTTCGAAAAGGAATGACGAAGTATACTCCAAGCCCCGGACTCCCTCAGCTTAGAGAAAAAATAGCCGAGAAGCTTGGGGAGGAGAAGGGCGTAGATCTCAAGCAGGAAAACATAATCGTTACGCCTGGTGCCAAACATGCGATTTTCTGCGCTTTGGTTTCCATATTGGATCCAGAAGATGAGATCATCATCCCCAGTCCATGCTGGACTTATGAGGCAATTGTCTTAGTTGCCGGTGGAAAACCCGTCTTTTTGAGAACTAAAGAGGATGAAGGATTCGTCCCCAAACCGGAGGATCTAGAGCGAAAAATCACGAAAAAAACGAAAGCCATCCTCTTGAACTATCCGAGCAATCCGACCGGAGCGATCATCGACAGAAGTGCTCTGGAAGATATCCTTTTGATAGCGAAGAAAGAAAAACTTTGGATCATCTCGGACGAGATTTACGAAAAACTGACATATGAAAAAAGGAGCGCAAGCATATTCGATTTCCCGGATTGCCTTGACAGATCTGTTTACATAAGCGGCTTCTCGAAGACCTACGCGATGACGGGCTGGAGACTCGGATATGCCGTTGCACCTGCTAACTTAATCTCAGAGATGATAAAAATCCAAGAAGCAACAACCTCCTGCGTTCCTGGATTCGTCCAGATGGCCGGAATAGCTGCGCTGGACGGACCACAGGATTTTGTTGAGAAAATGAGAAAGGAATACTGGACCAGAAGGGATCTCTCCGTCTACCTCCTGAACTCAATCGAGGGGGTGAGCTGCAGAAAACCTGGAGGGGCTTTTTACGCATTTCCAAACATGCGGGAAATTGGAACAGCATCGGTTGAATTTTGTGAGAGGCTTCTGCAAGAGGAGGGAGTCGCTGCCGTCCCTGGGTCGGGCTTCGGGCCTGGTGGAGAAGGACACCTTAGAATCAGTTTCGCGACTTCACCAGACGTCATAAGAGAGGGCATAGAGAAGATCAAATCCCTTGTTGAGAGAATTCGTAAGGAGAAGTGAGGATTTCCCTTATTTTTTTCGCCTTTTTAGGCCCTATTCCTGGAACAAGCATGAGCTCTGCTTCGCTCGCCATCATCACCCGCTCCACCGTTTTAAATTTTCTTAGCAGCCTTTCAGCCAGAATGACGGAGACTCCTGGAAGACCCTCCAAGACGAACCTCTGGAGACGATCGAGGGTTGGACTTGGAGGCTTCCTGCGCTCGAGTGGAATTTCTCTTTTTTTCTTCATCGATCTTCTAGCGATTACTGCGATGAAACCTGCTGTATCTTCCTCATCTGTGGTTTGTATCACAGAAACACCGAGATCCGTAGAGAGTGCCGCAAGAGCTCCTCTTATCGCGTTCGGATGGATCAACCTCCTGCCGTGCAGATCAGTCCCTTCAATTATGATTATCGGATGTTCAAAAGTTTCGCTCAAAAGTTTGGCTTGATTCAAAAGTCTTCCATCTACAATGGACTGCAGAAAATCCCCGGCCGTCTTCCGCTCGATTCCGACATCTCCGATGATATAGTCGCCCACATCAAGTTTTTCAAACTTAACATCAACACCAACGGCAAGGAGATGCTGAATAACGCCTGATTGAGACTCCCTGTGATCGGCGATGACGGTGGGTTTCATCTCATCACAGACTTCAATTTTTTTCTGATAAAAGATGTTCTCGTTCGGCAAATATCTGCCCTACTTTGGTTTCCGCGAATGTTATTTTTAAATCAAAGCAACGCACTGTATATCCATATCCAAGAGATGAGCCATACCATAAAGAACGGTCCAAAACCAGAACTGAGGATTTTGGAAATTGGAAATTCCGACTGCTGCAGCTTTAGGATTTTGCCTGCGAGAGACGCCGACAAAAGGTAGACAATGATCGCTATAAAAAGCGCTCCCCAACTGTTCTTTATAACCGCGGAGACTATCCCAGAGATCATTCCCATCAAAACGAAAAACAACACCATCTTTGTTTGCGGCTGCAGAGATCTCACCCGTTTATCATACCATCACAAGGTTTTATATATGTCGTGACTTGAAATTGCATCAATCGGGTGAAAAATATGCAGAACATTGCCGCTTTTCTAGCCGTGCTCGCAACAATCTGTTGGGGAATGGATCAAGTTCTGGGAAAAGCATCAGTGAGAGCCATACACCCCTTTTTCTTCAACGTCATCCGATCTTCCTTTGCTTTCATTCTAATTCTTTTTTTGTTCTTGATATTTGACGGAAATTTTGGCAAGCCTTGGATAGTTGCGCTCGCGGCCGCCTCAGGTCTGATCGGGGAGTTTCTAGCCGCCGAGTTGTATTTTATGGTCATGAAGAGAAGCCCTGCCCACATTGTCATTCCAGCCGGAAACACAGACCCGCTGTGGGGGGCGCTAGGGGCGATGGTTCTGCTTGGTGAAAAACCGGGCTCGGCCATTCTCGCCTCCATCATTCTCGTACTCATTGGAACATTTTTGCTCGCCGAACGGAATGGGGAAAAAGATGGGTGGAGGGGAGGCATTTTCCTCGCTCTTCTCGTTGCAGCTCTTTGGGGTATCATGCTGCCGTTTGCAAAAATTTGTCTAGATGAGGGAATGACACAGATTGCCTATCAAACGGTTAGAATCGGAGCTGCGGCTGCTGGGTGTGTCCTCTTCTGGCTTGTCAGCGGTATGCGGGTTGGAGAAGTCGGAAGAAAACCCATCTCTCTTACGCTCGCCTCTGGATTTTTGGCATTCTTTCTTGGCTTCGTGCTTTGGCTAAAAGCTTTGAGTCTCGAGACTGCCAGTTCTCTGGCTCCCTTGCTTGGAGGAAAAGTTGCCTTTGGATTTTTGTTCAGCGTTGTGCTTCTTCGGGAAAGAACCAGTTTAAAAAGCATTGCTGGGGCCTGTCTAATCATGGCTGGAATATTCCTCGCCACGCTTTGAGAATTACGCTTAAATCGAAAAAGTTTTGAGATAAATTTGTGCGAATAACGGTTTTCGGTGGAGCTGGGGAAATAGGAGGAAACCAAATCCTTCTAGAGGGAAAAGAAACCAAAATCTTGCTAGATTTCGGAAGAAGTTTTGCTAGAGAATCACTTTATTTCGATGAACCGTATCTTTCTGCGAGAAAGCCAGAGCATCTTTATTCTTTACATTTGCTTCCGGATATAGAAGGTATTTATCCTTGGGAGGAAATAGAACCCTCCATTTCCGGAATTTTCATATCGCATGCCCATCTCGATCATATGGATTATATTCGATACGTCAAGGAATCCATACCCATTTATGTTGGAGAAGGAACTTGGAAAATAATAACCGCTAGAGATGCCACGGGGAAATCCTCGAAATATCAACTGGCAAAATTCAACGAAAAGTTGTCGGATTCGCCCCAAAGATGCATCGTGCCATGTAGAGGCTTCACCATTCAGCCTTTCAGAACCGGACGAGAACTCTCGGTTGACGAATTCAAAATAAAACCGGTACATGTGGATCATTCTGCCCCAGCAGCGTATGGTTTCATAATTGATGGACCGGAGGGAAGAGTCGTGTATACGGGCGACATTAGATTTCACGGCTACAAGCGAAGCTTCTCCGAAGAGTTCCTGAGGATGGCCGAGAATCCGGATGTCCTGATAACTGAAGGAACAAATCTTGTGGGTTTCAAGCCATCAAGTGAAGAAGAAGTTGGAAGAAAACTCGGAGATATAATCGAAAAGACAAGCGGACTCGTGGCCGCCAGCTTTTCACCAGTCGATATCGACAGAATGAAAACATTCTTCAACGTTGCAAAAAGAAGTGGTAGAAAGTTCATTATCTCAATGAAACAGGCAATGCTCATAGATGTTTTGAGTGATGAGATAAGACAGAGGTTGTTGGATTTCCCCTTTACGCTCGGAGACGAAAATGTTCTCATATACGAAAGAGAGAAGGAAAAAACATACAAGTGGGAGGAAAAGATGATTGAGAGATATGAAGTGGTTGATTCCTCTTGGGTTTCAGAACACCAGCAAGAGGTTCTTTTATTTGCAACTTACTATGACATGCTCGAGATGCTCACCATAAAACCAGAGGTTGGTTCTGTTTTCATCTATTCAGAGAGCGAACCCTGGAACGAAGAAGGAGAGTTTGAGTTTGAGAAGCTTGAAAATTGGTTAGAAACATTGGGTATGCCGCTTGTCCACATACACGCATCCGGGCACGCCTCACCATTCGATCTAAAAAGGATGATCGAGACTTTAAGCCCGAGAAAAATCATAATGGTTCACTCCGAAAGACCCGAAATTTTCAAAAAATTCGCCAACGTTGAAAATATGATCTGCCCGCAACAAGGTGTCCCAATCGAATTGTGATCTTTCTGAAAGTTTTTAGCTTGAATCCCGCCTATAGCCTACAGGGTATTTCACCGCAAAAAAATATTTTGATTAGTCAATGGGCTTTCCTTATTTCCAAGATTTCTTGGTAAAGCTCTTTCAAGATTTCGTTGTAGTCAGCTTTGCCTTGCTCAACCAGATCCATCAGCAATTCTAGCCTTCGCGTAGTTTCTTCAGAAGTGTATTTCCCAAAATTTCGACAGAGATACATGTAAACCTTAAAGCCCAACGGTGTGTTTATTAGCTTGTTATTTCGATCAATAGCGTAGTTTCTTTCGAGAATCGTCTCCACGATTTTCGCGTATGTGCTTGGTCTTCCTATTCCTTTTTCCCGCATTAGGGCTATTATTTCGCCCTGTGTGAAAGGCCTCGCTGCCGGAAGCTTCAAAATCCTTGCAAATTTTATCGCATACTCGCCTTCTCTCACTGGATTTGCAGTTTTCACGGGTAACACAACATTGAAGCCTTGGGACACTACGCTTACCGGGTTTTCCATATGCACTTCGTTTCCATCCACCGAAACCATGAATTTCTGGTAGAGGACTCTAGCCTCTTTCATCTGGCTCGCAATAAACCGCTTGAATATCAGATCGTAGAGTTGAAAGTGATCTTGCGTCAACTTTTTCGGAAAACGTAAAAGTCCAAGAGATATCAAGTTTTTCAGTCTTTCTACGTCAATGGCTCTTGTCGGTCTTATACATTCATGGGCACCTTCCATAGCATATCTTCGGGGAACAAAAAGCGATGGATACCTTTCTTGAATATATTCTTTGGCGATACCTATACCTACCGTTGAAACTGTTGTGGCATCCGTTCTATGATATGTGCATAAACCCATCTCAAACAAATCTTGAGCAATCATCATTGTCTTTGGGGCTGGAAAACCGAGCTTTGCTGAAGCGTCCCGGAGTAGTGTGTCTGTGGTGTAAGGTGGTGGTGGATTTAATGTGTGCTCTTCTTCCACTAGAGCCGATATTTTGGCTTTGAGGTTTTTAAGAGCGAGGTTTCTCGGTGAAAACGACAATTTTGGATTTTCGATGAAAACCCTTAGGCCGTTTGAAAGCACAGCTGACAAGACCCGCTTTTTCTTTCTCGATTCGCTCGTTCGTTCTATTATCCAGCCCAAGACTGGCGTTTGAACCCTTCCAGCAGACAGTTTATAGTTCTGGAAACGGTCCCAGAGTTTTTGGCTTAGTTCGAATCCTATCCAGCGGTCTTCTATGCGGCGGACAAGCTGAGCCTCCACCATTTTTATGTTGATTTCTCGTCTTTCTTTGACGGCTTGGAGGAAAGCTTTCTTGGTTATTTCATGGAACTCCAACCTCTCGATGTGCCTATTGACTGAGTAAAGCGAACAGTAAACGTCGTAGGCTATCTTTTCTCCTTCAATATCCGGATCTGTAGCGACGAAAACACGGTTAACTTCGAGGGCGATTTTCCTCATAACTTTGACGAGCTCCTTCTTGGAATAGTATTCTTGACTTTTACATTTTGGACAAAAATCGAGTCCCGTAAATTGTTCACCACATTTCCGGCATTTCTTTATAAAGTCATATATGGGTATGAAGCGACCTCCTTCAACTTTTACACCGTGGAAGCCCTCACCTGAAACAAGATCATAGATGTGCCCCATGCTCGCCACAATGTTGAGCACAAATTCCCCAGCGCTCACCTCAAAAACAGTTACGTTTCCAATCTTCCTTTTGAAGGGTTTACCGAAAAATCTGGAAATGGTTCTTGCCTTTCGGAGATTCAACGATCAACAAAGCCGTTTTGATGAAGTCCTTAAGCCTTTTCGATATTTGACCTTCATTAATGTCTCTTATGGTTTGGCGGTCTTCGTCTATCTTTTTAAACCATCTTTCGGCTGTCTTAAAGCTGAACTCAATCGGTGAGAATTCGCCGAGCATGAACTCCAGCTGTTTTCTAAGAGCGTAAAATGCCTTTTCATCGTCAACTAGGATGAAGCTCGCACCCCTAGTTATACCGCCCGCAAACATTCTTGAGGCTCTACCCGAAGCTTGAACATAGGCTACCGGATCTGCTACAACGAGATAGAATTCGTTGCCTTTCTGTTTAAGAGAAACCTCCTTGCTCTTGGATATCGCTTCAACAACCTTCGGGTTTATCGCCTCCTTCAAGAAGTTTCTAGCTTCTAGAACGATTCTCCTAACGTGTTCGTCAAAGCCTTCCAGCGTTGTTCCCTTTTCTATGGCTTCTTTAACCATTTCCACGGTTTGTTTATTCACCGGTACGACGCTCCGGAGAGCGTTTATCACTTGACTAGCCCTATCTTGAATATTTGCATCGAGGAATTCCCTGATATTTTTGAGGAGCATCAAAAGCTTGACTGGATTGTATTCGTTCCAGCTCAGCTGAATCTCGCTTCTCGGAACACCGGCAAAGATCACGTAACGAATTCTCTCCGGAAGATCTATGCCCCTAGCTAGAGGACTTCTGTAGCTGGCAACACCCACAAGAACCTCATATTCGCCGTTTTGAAACTTTTCCAACATTTCTTCATCCATCTTCATGTAAGCGTAGGACTTGACGCCGTTAGCGTTTAAAAAAGCATTGAGCTTAGCCACGTGCTCTCTACCCAAAACGGATGGAACAAAGATAAGACATCCACCGCCAAAACGCTGGATAAGTGACAGGACTTGCTGCTCCATGCCTGCTTCTGCCTTCAAATAATAATCTTTGATATTTCTGAGGAATTCTGGTTGGAAACCTATCTGGAAGTTTAGAAGCTCCTCGAAGAGTTTTATCCGCTTTGTTCTTTTGGCTTTAACCGTTGCTCCCGAAACCACGAGCAATCCTATCTTGTTTTGGCGCTTATATTCCTCGATTTGGTTTCGAAGCCTTTCAACTTCATCGACAATTTGCTCTGGAGATTTCTCCATTCTTCTCAGGCGACCTGCCTCCCTCCGCAACTCGACTATCCTAAAAGCTGTGGCGATTATTTCATCGCTGAAACCCAGAAGTTTCATGATCTTGTCTATGTTTTTCGGAGACTTGAGGAAAGAATCCACATCATCCACAAAAACGAAGTCGAAGGTTTTATTCTTGACAATCTTAAAGTGGTTAATCAAAAATCTCTCAGTTGTAATTAAAATTTCAAATTCACCCCGTGCCACCTTTTCCAGAGCTCCACGTCTTTCAGAATCGCTCATGCCTGCATGATAGCAAACTACTCTTGGATTTACGCCAAGCCTTTTAGAGAAAACATCCAGCCTTTCCGCAACTTGTTGGACAAGAAGCGCTGTTGGGAGGATTATATAGCTTTTTCTACCATTGACCGCAAAATACAAAGCTGAAACAGTTCCCAAGACGGTTTTTCCAACACCGGTGGGTGCCACAATGGAGAAATTGCTGTTTAAAAGAATTCTTCTAGCCCACGTTTCCTGAAGAGACCACATTCTCTGTCCAACCGCTTTCTTGAAGAACTGAGAAAACTCTCTAAACTTCTGCTGGAATAGGAAAATTTCCTCGGCAAAGTAGAGACGCCCTTTCTCTCTCAAAATCTTGAGCAATTGTTCCCTGCTTTTTAGCGTCTCGGTTCTTTCAACACAGTTTTCGCAGACACCCATCCAGAGAAGCCGATCGTCCGATATAGCGCCTTCACAGTTCACGCATAAGCCATGATAGATACTCCTCATCCTCGAACACCAAAATATCATTACTAAGTTAATTCTTATTTTTGTCAACAGATATTCAAGGAGACTAAGTCAAGAAACTTGGCGCACGGCTTATTATCCCTTCATTTTCTTGCTTTTCGATCTCTGTCAATTACCCTGCAGAGCTTTAGAACTCGTGTTAGAGCCCCGGGCGGGAATTGAACCCGCGACCTCACGCTTACCAAGCGTGCGCTCTGACCGGCTGAGCTACCGGGGCACCAAATTCTGATAAGTCTCCAGGTTAGAAAAACTTTATCCACTATATCAGCTCGTTTGGGATTTTCTCCGGCTGGTAAGCGACCCTGGGTTTTATTCCCGCCTCCTTCAGTCTCCGAACAACATGTGGATAAAGAAAAACGTATTCTTCTTCGATTTTTCTAGGCAAAGAACGATCTATCTCGGCCAATCTTTTCTTGAGATCTTCTAACGCATCTTTTCGGCTGAAAGATAACATAATGGCAGGATGACAGGCTACTCCCTCATCCAACAGATTTCTGAGAGCTTCAAGCTGGAGCTGAAAAGCCTCTGGAAACGCCCCTGTGAGCATCGAAAATTCCTGCTCATTGGTGCCCTTCAGAGAAACTCTGACATGTAAATTTTCAAACTTCGCAAGGCTCTTTGCTAATTTTTTGTTCACAAGAATCCCGTTCGTCTCGAGAATAAATAAGTAGCCGGCTTCGTCCGTTAGAGAGATGAGATCGAGCAGGTGGTCGGGAGACAGTGTTGGTTCGTTTCCGCTCACTCTCACTTGCGTGTAGCCGAACTTTTTCGCACAACTATCAAGCTTTCTGAAGATATCCTCCGCAGAAAAGAATTCTCCTATCGTCGGGTTATCTCTCGGACCGCCACTCCAGCAGAAGACACATTTTAGACAACAGCCTGTGCAATCGGCGGTGGCTATTCCCCCATACCATCTCCCCGGTCTGCCCACCCTATAATATCTGCGTTGATGATTTTTCACCACGTACGGGCGGATCTCCTCCGCGAGCTTCAGCGGATCAAAAAGTTGGCTAGACATCTGCAAACCTATCTGCAGCGGATGTTTTATCATAACTGGAAATAAAGTTTTAACCGATGAAGGTGCTCCCACTAGCTTTCGATTCTTTCGGCGTAAGAAGTATGTCAACCTTTCTTGAGTACGGGAAACTTGGACTCCTCATCGATCCTGGCGTCGCGCTCGGACCGACTAGATATGGGCTTGGACCAACGAATGCAGAGTTTGAGGCTCTCGACTACGCCCGCCAACTGATAATGCACGTTGCAGAGAGGGCGGACGCTGTTGCTGTCACCCATTACCACTACGATCACCATCCTTTTCCGGACGATTCCGAGATGTACAAAAGATGTTTTGGTGGGAAACTCGTGATGGCAAAGGATAGAAGGAATAACATTAATCAGTCGGGAAAAGTTAGGGGTAAAATCTTCGAGGACAATGCGGTGCACCATGCGAAGAAAATCGAATGGGCGGATGGGAAAACCTTTGAGGTTGAAGGAGTCGAAATCTCTTTCTCTCCGGCCGTCTGGCATGGCGATGTTGGAAGCAAGGTCGGAACCGTTGTCATGGTTTACATTGAAAAATGCGGTTTCCTTTTCGGATCCGATGCTCAGAGCCTTGCGGATCCTGCCGCTCTAGATTGGGTTCTTAAACAAAACCCAGAATTTATGATTTTGGACGGGTATCCTACAATCTTCGTAGGATGGCGGATGAGTCAGAAATCCTTTGAAACAGCAAACGAGAACCTAAAGAGAGCGATTGCGGAGACACAGGCGGAAGAGGTGGTTCTCGACCATCATATACTGCGAGACATAAATTACAGAAAAAAAAATGAAATCAGTCTTTGAAACCGCTGAGAGAAAGGGAAAAAGAATACTTTCGGCTGCGGAGTTCCTAGGACTTGAGAACTTTTTCCTAGAGGCATGGAGGAAAGAAATCGCGGAGGGGAAGAGAGAGGTTGATGTTAAGAAATACTACGAGGAGTTGTTCGAAAAAATTGGAATAGGATTGCGCCTCCAGAAAGCTGCTCGCAAAGTAAATCTGCTCGAGTAACCGCTCGGTTATTAACTCCGCAAGCGAGATTTGTGGTGAGGCGAATGAAGATTGGAATAATTGGAGCAGGAAATATGGGTCTTGCCCTAGCCAAGGGCATTCTGCTCTCGGGGAAAATAGCACCGGAAAACATTCTAATCAGCGATAAAGATGAAGAGAAACTTGAGCTGGCAAAAAATCTTGGGGTGTCGACAACAACTGAAAACAAAAAAGTGACGGAAGAGTCCGACATCGTTTTCTTGGCTGTGAAACCTGCAGTGGTTAGAAGTGTTTTAACCGAGATTTCTGAGAAACTCAACGGAAAGCTACTGATCTCGATCGCCGCCGGCATTGACACGAAAACAATTGAACGCCTTTGTGGAGCCAGAGTTATTAGAGTTATGCCAAACATCTGCGCCGAAATCGGTGAGATGACCGCCTGTTATTCGCTCGGTTCGAGAACAAGAGCAGACGATGAGAGGATTCTGAAGGAAGTCTTGGCTGGAGCTGGAAAAATGTTTAAGATTGATGAGGAGTTAATGGATGCAGCGACTGCAATCTGCGGAAGCGGCCCAGCCTTCTTCCTCGAGCTGATGAGGGCTGCTGAGGATGCTGCGGTAGAGCTGGGGTTTGAGAGAGAAACCGCTCGACAAATCATCTCACAGGTAGCGAGAGGGGCAGCGGAGCTGTTGAAAACGGGAGAGCCTGGCAAGCTCATCACCAGAATATGCACGAGAGGTGGAACGACAGAGCGGGGCATGAAGGTGCTGGAAGAAGGAAAGGTAGGCGAGATTTTTAGGAGAGCTTTCCGGGCCGCAGCAGAGAGATCTAGAGAACTCAAAAAGGAAGTTTAAAAACTGCCTGCTTCGGTCGCTGTTTGAGCTTTAAACTCCTCGAGTCTCTTCTTTATGTGGTCTGGGAGTTCCTTCGCCCTTTCGAACGCGTGCTTTATTTCTTCCAATATTTTCTCGGCGATTTCTGGAGGAGGATTCTCCAATTTCTTTCTCCTCGTTCTCTCCGCCCCGTAAACGACCTCTTCAAATCTTATCGTTTGAATGTTCCAGAGATAGTCGCCCAGCAAAACTACGGCAACCACTATCCTCTTTCCTTCCGGATCCTCCACGTGTTTTTCCGCCAAGAGTATCGTGTAGGAAACGAACCACCCCTGCCTTTCCAAAATTCCTAAGAATTTCGGGGCATTCACGCTCCTGCCTATGAATTCTGTGATGTCCATATTTACCGACCCTTGAGAATTCTCGGTTTTCACAGGATTTAATCTCTAAGGTGGTTAAAAAAAGAAACGCACTTTATAAGCCTTTGCTTTGGATGTATTCTCGATAATGTCTTATGACTTCGTCAATTGTCGAAACCTCGAAGAACTTCCGCCCGGTCAATGCGTTCGCTGCAGCCATGTACATCTCGCTTATTATCTCTTTCAGCTCTAGATCCAGATGGGGTGGTTGAACTTTACACAGGCTTCTCCAGTCTTTAACACCTTTTTTTTCTGCGAGTTTCTTTGCTTCCTCAACGGCTCTAAACCAGTCGGTTTTCTTGTAATATTGTCTGGCCACTTCCTTACTGACATGGATTCCCCGATAGGTGAATCTGCATTCATCGAGCGTTCCAACAACATCCACAACCATCAGATTTCTCTCCTGGTCAAAAGCTAGCTCTATTTTTCCATCTTCATTTTCTAGACCGGCTTTGGATGCTATTCCCGTTATTACGTTATCAACTTTCAAAAGGAGCTCTTTTATTTCTTCGACTTCATCATCTGTAAGACCAGCTATACGTTTCGCCTCATCCCAGTTGATGTATCTGTCCGTTTCTTCAAGCTTTGTGCTCACATCGAATATCGGCTTTTCCAATTTTTCACCGGGTCTCGGCATATGATCAAGACCGAGTTCTTTAAGTGTCAACTCACCAAGTTGTAACCTGCGGAAGACGGAAGAACCCTCCGGAAGACCGTTCCTGTAGATTATCTCAAGCGGGATTAGGAAATTCACGAGATTTGGGGTGAAAATGCCGTAATCGTAGACGAGCCTCCCATTCTCTATACGCGTTGTCGGCCTGTAGACGTTCACCAGATTTATCTCCATTATGCTTGCTGGTTCCTCAAGTTCGTCAAACCTGAGAAGTCTACCTCCAGAGATTAGACCACGATAGTGGGTTTTTATCCCTTCCTCCTCCAGTCTTTCAAAGCAGTAAGAACCCATCAAACAGAGGGCCGCACCCTTTCCTTGGATCAGATCGGGCATCTCGCCCCAGTCAAAAACGGAGTATCTGTCAGAAAAGTGAAAGCGACCTACTCCCATTCTTTCTGCAGTCGGTCTTTCCACGATTTCCAAATCTTTTACGCTTCCCAAGTCTTTTCCCCCGTTTTCCTCTTTCAATTTTCCTTACAACTTATAAACATTATAAACAAAAGAGAGCGCTTCTGTTTATGTGGATGAAACTCTGCTCGAAATGTGGCGAAAGGGCTGAAATCGAACTGGATTACGCCAGAATGCACCTCTGCGACAGGTGTTTCGTGGATTTTTACGAAAGAAAAGTGAGAGAAACAGTCAAAAAGTACAAGATGATTGGAAAGGAAGATAAGGTGGCGGTTGCGGTCTCGGGCGGAAAGGATAGCGCCGCCCTTCTCTTCGTTTTAAGAAAACTTTTTCCCGATCTTTCCATTGCTGCCGTTCACATAAATGTAGAAATTCCAGGTTATTCCGAGGAATGCGAGCAAAAGTTCAGGGAGCTAGCCAGGATAGTCGGTGTGGATTCTATCGTTTACAACACGAGGGAAAAACTCGGAATAACAACACCCGATTTCCAGAAGACGGTTTACAAGGATAGGATTTGCTCACCGTGTGGAACCATCAAGCGGTATCTTCTGAACAAGATCGCGCTCGAGAACGGTTTCACGAAAGTGGCTACTGGGCACAACCTAGACGATACCGTTGAGGTGCTTTTCAACCTCTACGTGCAGGGAGATATCCAGCAGCTCGTGAGGCTGAGACCTGTCGCCCCCTCAACCCACCCAAAGCTTGTGACGAAAATAAAACCTCTCATTGAGATGACGGAAAAAGAGAACTTGCTGTACGCTTTGAAAAATCAACTCCCATTCAAGGAAGCTCCATGTCCTCTCGCCTCCGGAAGTAGAAGCCGTGAGAGGAAAAAATTGCTCGAGATGATCGAAGGAAAGATGCGCGGATTTAAACATACTCTGTTCTCATCACACGTCAAAAGGATTTTACCCGTTCTCGAAGAAGGAGTTAAGCTTCCATCGTTTGTTGAATGTTCCTCGTGCGGGATGCCTTCTTCGGAAGACCCGTGCGCATTCTGTAGACGTATAAAAATGGTGAAGGGAAACCATGAAGATTAGAGGAGTCCTTTTCGATGTGGATAGCACGCTAGTAGATTCGAGACTGGCCATGGACCTTGCGCTCGAGACGATTGTGAGGGAACTCGTCGATTTCGTCGGACGGACGGAGGATCTCGAAAAAGCTCTTTGGAAATCGCGGCAGATAGATTTGGAAATGCATGCAAATCTACAGTATGACCGGAAAATGTGGTGGCGGAGAATTTGCGACGAGCTCTGGCCGGGTGTGACGCTTCCAGAAGATCTCGTCGAGAATCTCACCTTGGAATACTGGAGAATCGTTTGTGAGAAATCTACGCTGTTTCCAGATTCTTTGGAAACGATCGGGAGTCTGAAAAACAGGGGTTATCGACTTGGAATCGTGACGGATACTGATGGAACACCAAGTGTGAAAAGATGGAGGCTGGAGAAACTAGAGATTAAGAAATGGTTTGACATTGTTGTCATAGCTGGGGAAGATACTCCAGCTGTGAAGCCGGATCCCGGACCATTCCTTCTCGCCGCCGCCAAGCTCAAATTGAAACCGGAAGAGTGTCTCATGGTGGGGGATAAAATAGCAACAGATGTGAGGGGAGCGAAGGCCGCTGGAATGTTGGCGGCGCTCGTTCGGAGAAGAGAGAGTGAAAACTGTGCGGAGGCAGATTTTGTTTTGGAATGTCTAGGAGATCTTCTGAGATTTCTTTGACATTGAAGCAGCAAAAACTAATTCCTTGGAAAGTGTTGATCATACTGAAACAAGCTTTTCTGCTCACAATTTTCCACGAAATAACTTGATTATGGTCTTGGCAAGCGATCAATGTGGTGCGGGGGAGGGGATTTGAACCCCCGAACCCCTACGGGACCAGACCCTGAATCTGGCGCCTTTGACCTGGCTCGGCCACCCCCGCTTCAAAAATAAATCTACAACGAGAAATTAAGGGATAATCTTTTTGAACATCTTCAAAAAAGATATTATGCGAATCGATATGCCGGAAATCGACATCTTGGGAACAATCATTATACTGATGGTTCTCAGTCTTATCTACACCCTTCTGACACCTCATCTTCTTTCGCTTCAGGCTAGCATGGGTATCGGTCAGCTCAGAAAAAGCATGAGAGAAATCGAAACTTTTGCGATAGAGAGTCGCGCGATAGCGCTCAGATCATTCTCGAAACATGGAAGAACGAAGAGAGACATAAGGAAGGAAATAGAAAATTCGCTGGAGTTTTTCGCGATAGAGCCCGTCAGGGAGGATCCAGTCGGCGTTCTCAGAAGACTCGAGCACATACTGGATGTGAGAAAGAAGAGATTTGAGAGCCTGGTCAAGAAGCTCTCCCCCAAGGCAGATGAGGAGACTGCCGCAAACCTTGAAATGGTTCTCGAAGGTGCAATCGCGACCCACACACTTTATCGACTTATGAAACACTACTGCCTGCTCGCAGAGAAGACGAAGAGTTATCAACTCGTTATGATTCTGCAGATGCAGCTCCCATTCCTGAAGGAATACGCCAAGGCATTCACGAGAGCCACGAGGACGTTCGCGGAAGGAAAGCCGATAGGAGACGGGGTGGGTCCGCTGACGGCCGTTCTCATCGCAAATACGGACAGGTGGAAGGAGGAGGTGGAGGATACAGTCTACGCGGAAGTTCCATTTGAAGGTCGAACCTTGCTTGTTGTTAAGGCGAAAGGGCCTGGAGGCAGGGTTGGCAAACCGGGAGAACTCATAAGACGCCTAGCGAAGAAAAGAAAGATAAACAGAATAATCATGATAGATGCTGCGGCAAAGCTTGAAGGAGAGAGAAGCGGAGAAGTCGTGGAAGGAGTTGGTGCGGCGATAGGAGGACCGCCAGTCGACAAATACAAGATTGAGGAAATTGCGACAGAGCTCGGTATCCCGCTCGACGCCGTCATCATAAAGGAGTCCCTCGTCGAGTCGATCACGGAGATGCACAAAGGGCTTGCCGAGGGCGCAAGGAAAGCGGCCGAAGTCGTGAAAAGAGCAATTCTCGAGAGAACGAAACCTAAGGATACCATCTTGATTGCTGGGATAGGAAACACAATAGGGATCGGGCAGTCCCCAAAAGAGATTCCGAGGGAATTCCCGCAGCCTCCGGTTCTGCCAAAAGGAGCAATCGAATCCGCCGTTCTGCCAATCGGTTGACGCTTTTAAGATGGGAGTTTGTAAAAGTAGAGATGTGAAAGCATGAGAAGATACAAGCACGTTGCGGATGTTGTGAAGCTGATGTGGGAGCCGGAGAGAATAAGAAACATAGGGATAGTGGCTCATGTCGACCACGGAAAGACAACTCTAACCGACTCCCTCGTTGCAGCTTCCGGAATAATCAGTTTCGAGCTCGCCGGCGAGCAGCTTTTTACCGACTATCTCGACATCGAGCAGCAGAGGGGAATAACCGTGCAGACATCGGCTGTCAGTCTCTCGCACGTCTACGATGGAAAGGAATACCTGATAAACCTGCTTGACACACCTGGCCATGTCGACTTCACCGGCGACGTCACTAGGGCCCTCAGGGCAATCGACGGCGTTGTCGTTGTTGTTGACGCGGTGGAGGGCATAATGCCACAGACGGAGACTGTTACTAGGCAGGCCCTTCAGGAGTACACGAAACCCGTCCTGTTTATAAACAAGGTTGACAGGCTTATAACGGAGCTCAAACTTCCTCCTGATCAGATACAGGCGAGGTTTGCGCGCATAATCACGAAGTTCAACGAACTGATAAGAAGATTTGCTCCAAAACAATTTGCGCAGGAGTGGCAGGTAAACGTCGAAAACGGATCCGTTGCTTTCGGTTCTGCAAAGTTAAAGTGGGCAGTTTCCGTTCCTCAGATGAAGAAGAAAAACATCTCTTTTAAGGATATAATAAACGCGTACGCGGATGGGAGGGAGAAAGAACTTTCGAAGATAACCCCTATTTATGAGGTCGTCCTCGACATGGTCATAAAACACCTGCCCAACCCGAAGGAAGCACAGAAGATAAGGGTTCCCAGACTCTGGAGAGGGGATCCGGCGAGCGAGCTTGGCATAGACATGCTTGAAGCCAAACCGGATGGAAAGTTTTGTATGGTTGTGACGGATATCGTCGTCGACGAACAAGCCGGTGTCATAGCGACCGGAAGAATATTCTCGGGGACAGCTGAAAAAGGACTAGAGGTAAAGCTCCTGAACGCAAAACAAATTGCCAGGATTCAGCAGGTCTGTATTTATATGGGACCTGACAGGGTGATGGTCGAAAAAGTTCCCGCTGGAAACATTGCCGCCCTGATCGGTCTGAAGGATGCCGCAGTGGGTGAAACGATAATGAGTGTTGGGGTGGACGCGCCGGGCTTCGAAGAACTCAGGTATATAAGTGAACCCGTCGTCACAATTGCCGTTGAGCCTAAAAACTTCCAAGATCTACCGAAGCTCATAGATAAGTTGAAGAAAATTGCAAAGGAAGATCCGAACATTTATGTGAAAATAAACGAGGAGACTGGAGAATATCTCGTCTCGGGAATGGGAGAGGTTCATTTGGAAATCGTCGAATATAAGCTCAACAAGGCTGGTCTGGAAATCAAAAAATCCGAGCCGATCGTCGTCTACAGAGAAACCGTGACAAAAAGAGCAGGGCCTGTTGAAGGTAAATCTCCAAATAGACATAACAGATTTCTCATCTCGGTTGAACCTCTCGAACCCGAGGTCATAAAGGCAATCGAAGAAAAGAGAATAACAAATGAGCAGGAAAGGAAAGAAAGAGCTGCTATTCTCAGAGAACTTGGTTGGAGCGCAGAAGCTGCTAGAAACGTCATAGCCGTGATCGGTCCGAATGTTCTGGTTGACATGACGAAAGGTGTTCAGTTCATGAAGGATGTGGAGGACTACGTGATCGAGGCATTCAAAAATGTGGTTGAGGAAGGACCGCTCATGAGAGAACCGTGCAGAGGGCTGAAGGTCATCATTGAGGACGCCATGCTCCATGAGGACTCCGTTCACCGCGGACCCGCACAGATAATTCCGGCCGTGAGGAGACCCATTCAGGCTTGTGTTCTTCTAGGTGAACCGATAGTACTTGAACCCTTGCTCAAGCTCGAGGTCAGAGTTCCACAAGAGTTCATGGGGGGCGCGACAAAAGTCATCCAGGGTAGACGCGGAAGAATAATCGACATGGAAACTGAAGAAGATATCGTTATCCTACGAGCTCTCCTGCCTGTCGCAAATTCGTTCGGTCTCGCTGCCGAACTGAGATCAGAGACAGAAGGGAGAGCTATTTGGGCCACAGAGTTCGCAAAGTTTGAGAAAGTTCCGGCCGAGCTGCAGAAAACCATCATCGAAAACACCAGAAAGAGGAAGGGACTCAAACCTGAGCCACCTTCTCCAGAGGAGTTCATGGAGAAGTGAGGAGACGGGCTATTCTTTCAAAATCCTCCGGTTTCAGTTCAAAAACCCTTCTTTCAAGCAGATCATTCGGAAAACGAATGAGAAAGTTTTTGAGTTCCTTTTTGTGCATGGAAGGAAAGAGACGTCCGCTTGAGTGAATGAGAGCATTTCTCACCTTTTGCTTTCTGTGTTGGAAAAGTGCCTCAACCACTCTGCTGAAAAGATTCCAGTTTGCTATTTCGAATGGAGGTGGACGCGGGCGGAGCCTGACAATCGCGGAACACACAGCCGGTGGCGGGAAAAAGACCTCCGGAGGAAGCTCTTCGAGGATCTCAACATCCGCCTTACAGAAGACGTTGACGCTCAGTCTCCCGTAATCAGGTGCCCCAGGTTTGGCAATCATCCTTTTCGCGAATTCCAACTGGTACATTAGAACCCCCAGCTCGAAATCTTTTTCCAAGAGTTTGAAAGTGATGTCGGAAGAGATTTTATACGGTAGGTTTGCCACAACTTTCGTAAACTCCGGAAGCTCGACTTTCCTCGCATCCCCATGTATGAACACCACGTTTTTGCTACTAACGTTCTCCTTTGCTATCGCCAACAGTCTAGCGTCCATCTCGATCGTGTAGACCTTTCCAGCTTTTTCCGACAAGAACTTTGTCAGGTTGCCCAAACCCGTTCCGATTTCCAGAACGATGTCTGAAGGAGAAATCCGTGCGTATTCCACCATTCTGCGGAGAATTCCCTCATCGGTCACAAGGTGTTGCCCTAGCCTGCGGCTGAGTCTAGGAATTTTTGGTCTTTCCACCGCCTATATTTTTGCTGACGCATGAATAAAAAAGGAAAGTCATGCTTTCACAGGATTTCAACAAGAAAAAAATTGAGCTCTTTGGCCTTCTGCGAAAGGAGAGAAAGCTTTCTGGAGAAGTCCGCAGGAAAATCATAGAACTTTACGGGAGCAGGGGCGAGAAGGCGATAGAAGCTGTTGAACAAAGGAGAGTTCGTAAGCAGGGGCGCAGATGGTTTGTCCGAGGGAAAAGTGGAGAGTATGAGGTTGTGAAAAACTTTTGCTCTTGTCCTGATTACGTAATGAACATAGCAACTGAAAAGGCAAAGGTTGACATGTGTTATCATGCGCTCGCCAAGGAAATAGCCGAGGCAATCGGTTTCTACCGGGAGGAAAAAGATGAGAAAGGAGAAAGTGGCTGAGGCTGTTGTAAAATTTCTGTACTCGAATTATGGGGAGCCAAAACATCGTTGGAAGGAAGACCCGTTTAAGGTCTTGATATCTTGCGTACTCTCCCAGCGGACCCGTGAGGAAAACACAGAAAAGGCGAGCAGGGCGCTTTTCTCCATCGCTCCTACACCGAAGGATATTCTGAAAATCCCAGAGGAGGAGATCGCAAAAATCATAAGACCTGTCGGTTTCCCGAAGCAGAAGGCAAAAAATATCCTAAAAATATGCAAGATTCTCGTAGAAAAGTATGATGGGAAAGTTCCCGCCGATAAAGAGGTTTTAAAATCTCTTCCCGGAGTAGGTGAGAAAACCGCCAACGTCACGCTCTGTTACGGCTTCGGGATCCCATGCATACCGGTAGACACACATGTGAATAGAATCAGCAGACGTCTCGGACTGGTCAGCTGGGATGCCAAGCTGGAAGAAGTCGAACCAACGTTAAGAAAAATCTTCAAAAGGAAAGACTGGCGGCTGATAAATTTAGGAATGGTGCAGTTTGGGAGGGAAATCTGTCTGCCGCGCAACCCGAAGTGCGAGATCTGTCCGTTGAAAAAACTTTGTCTCTACGCAAAACGTGAACAAAAATGAATACCGTATTCATTGTTCTCCTGATCACAGGATCTCCGGCTATCGGTTTAAGTTCGCTTTTCGCTGGATTGGGTGGAAAAGCTATCACGCTTCGAAAACAAAGGCCCTTTCTATTCACTTCGCTCGTGATTCTGCTTGGTTTTGCTGTAGCTGTTCCATCACTCATTGTGGGAAAATATTTGGGAGAGCTTCCAGCCTGCCTCTTCCTCCTCGTTTTCTCTATTCTGGTGGGCAAGATTGCCAAGGCTTTCTGTTCCGGGCTTGTGAAAATCACCCTGCGTCTTCCTGAGGAGAGATAATCGTCTTCGTGAGAACTTTTAAAATCCAAAAACCCTTATAATGACTTATGAAGCAAAAAATAAGGTTGATGAGATGAGCAAGCAGTGGGTGGTTGAGGACGAACATAATAAAGACATCTTCTGGCCGTCAGAGGCGATGAAAAAGAAAGCGTGGGTTTCCGATCCATCGATTTACGAGGAGGCTGCTAAGGATCCCATAAAATTTTGGGAAGAAAAGGCAATTGAAGGTCTAGAGTGGTTCAAAAAGTGGGACGAAGCATATAGGTGGGACCCACCCTATGTCAAGTGGTTTATCGGAGGGAAAATAAATGCTTCATATAACGCACTCGACAGACATTTGAAAGCTGGAAAAGGTAATAAAAAAGCGATAATCTGGGTTCCTGAGCCTCCCCAAGAACCCCCTAGAATTCTAACCTATAAAGAACTCCACGAGCAAGTGAACAAGCTGGCCAACGTTCTGAAATCTTTGGGAGTGAAAAAGGGCGACCGTGTCGGAATATACATGCCAATGATCCCGGAAGTCATAGTAAGTATGCTCGCCTGTGCAAGAATTGGTGCTCCCCACAGCGTTGTTTTCTCCGCCTTCGCTGCAGACGCGCTGCGTGTGAGACTGGAGGATTCCGGCGCAGAAGTTCTGATCACGGCCGACGGTTACTATCGCCGGGGGAAAGTCGTGAACCTAAAGGCTAATGCTGACGAAGGGATAAAGGGGACCTCCGTCAAGAAGGTGATTGTTGTCAAACGGGCGGGGAACCCTGTCAACATGGTTGAGGGTAGAGATTTCTGGTGGCATGAGCTCATGGAGAAAGCGGATTCTCACTGCCCGCCCGAAGAGATGGATGCCGAAGATATGCTCTTCATTCTTTACACGAGCGGGACTACGGGAAGACCGAAAGGGGTAATGCATACAACAGGAGGATATCTTGTGCAGGCATACTGGACGGCAAAGTGGGTCTTCGATTTGCATGATGATGACATCTTCTGGTGCACGGCTGATATGGGATGGATAACCGGACACACATACGCTTGCTACGGTCCGCTCCTGAATGCTGCAACGATTCTAATCTATGAGGGGGCTCCTGATTATCCAGCACCAGATCGATGGTGGGAAATAATCGAAAAATATAAAGTAACGATATTCTACACTGCTCCGACAGCCATCAGAATGTTCATGAGGATGGGTGACGAATGGCCGGCCAAGCACGACCTGAGCAGTCTGCGTTTGCTTGGAACAGTTGGTGAACCCATCGACAGGGATGCCTGGATGTGGTACTTCAAGGTCATCGGAAATGGGAGATGTCCGATAACTGACACTTGGTGGCAGACTGAAACCGGGGGGACCTTAATAATGTCTCTTCCTGGAATCGGACCTTTTATACCTGCAGTAGCCGGTTTACCTTTCCCAGGAGTCTCGGCTGACGTTGTTGATGAGGAGGGTAAACCGCTGAAGGAGGGAGAAAGCGGATACCTCGTTCTCATTCCACCGATTCCACCGGGAATGCTCCGCGGGCTCTACAAGGCGGACGAAAAGTATAGAGAAACCTACTGGAGCAAATATCATAACAGATATTACTTCACCGGTGATGGGGCGAGAAAGCTTCCGAATGGATGCATACGAGTGACCGGTAGAGTCGATGACGTTATGAAGGTAGCCGGCCACAGACTCTCGACCGCGGAGTTGGAAGACATCCTGAATCTTCATGAGGCGGTGGTCGAGAGTGCTGTGATAGCCAAACCACACGAGATAAAGGGAGAAGTTCCGGTTGCTTTCGTTATCTTAAAACAGGGTTATCGGGCGGGTGAAGATCTCGTGAAAGAACTGATAAAGCACATCGATGCAAGGATGGGACCAATCGCTAGACCTGAAAAGATATACTTCGTCGAAGACCTGCCAAAAACGAGGAGCGGTAAAATCATGCGTAGGATTCTTAAGGCTTTGCTTGTCAACGAACCGATTGGAGACACGACGACTCTTCTCAATCCTGAAGTTGTTGAAAATCTCAAAAAAATTATCGGTTACAAAGCCGGTTGAAGTTTGACTTCAAATTTTCGATCAAATCTCCGATTTCTGGAAACTTTTTGGCGTAGGGATCTAAATCCAAGAGCACTTGATTCCAGAGCTCAAGCATACCATCAGAGAGGTTTCCACATTCTGCGTACCGCAAGGCCTGGAGAAGAATCGAAAGGTAATCTGCAGCATGCACCAGCTCTGCTTCAATCGACCTTTCCTCAACAAACTCTTTCCAGAGTTCAAGAAGTTCTTTCTCCTCCCCGAAAAGTTCCTCCGCCGCCCTAGTCTCCATTTCTTTTTTGTTTCTTCTGGATAGATACTTCAGTCCGGGATATGGAAAATCTCCTACTAGACATTCGGGCATGTCATGAATCAGAGCCATCTTAACAGCTTTTTCTACGTTTACCTTTCTCCCAATCTTTTTTCCGAGAAGCATGACTATCGAAGCCACCTCGAAGGAATGTTGGGAGACATCCTCGACTTCGGCTAAGGATACCCCGGCTAGGAGCCAACCGGTTCGAGGAATCTCCTTGAGCTGATTGATCTTTTTGAGTAGCTCAATCATCAGCTTACAATAACACTGAAACCTCATAAAATATGAGTATACACAGAATAATCGTGAGTAAAATGCTCGGAGAGAAAGTGAAAGACATCCAACTCAGGCCCGATATGGATGTGGACGAGCTCGTAAGAAAGATGAGGGCCTCAGGCGGTTTTGTGGCCAAGAAGCTCGGAGAAGCAGCTGATATTCTGACAGGGATGGTGAAAGACAGAGAGTGCGTGAAATTCTTATCCTTTCCGGCATGCATCGTTGCAACCGGTTGCCGCGGTGTCATTAGAACCCTGATCGAAAGAAAACTCGTTGACGTGGTGATAACGACTTGCGGGACGATTGATCACGACATTGCCAGAAATTGGTCAGACTACTATCACGGAGCCTTCGAAATGGACGATGCTTGGCTGAAGAAGCGGGGAATCCACAGACTCGGAAACGTTCTGATACCGCAGGAAAACTATGGTGAGCTCATAGAGGAAAAAGTTCAACCGATATTGGAGGAAATTTATGCAGCCGGCGTAAGAGAGATATCGACAAAAGAGCTCTGCTGGGAAATCGGGAAGAGGATGAAGAAATCCTCAATTTTATACTGGACTTGGAAAAACAAGATCCCGATTTATGTTCCTGGAATACTTGACGGAGCATTTGGAAGCCAACTTTGGATTTTCTGGCAAGACCACAAGGATTTTCGAATAGAACTCATGAAGGATGAACAGGAACTCGCAGAGACTGTATTCTCGGCTAAGCGCACCGGAGCCCTCATAATCGGAGGAGGGATAAGTAAACATCACACCATCTGGTGGAATTCGTTTAGGGGCGGACTTGATTATGCCATCTATTTGACGACCGCTGAGGAATACGACGGAAGTCTTTCCGGGGCGAGACCAAGGGAAGCCGTCTCATGGGGGAAAATAAAAATCAAGGCAAGGAAAATCGTGGTTGAAGGGGACGCCACCGTAACCCTTCCAATTCTGACGCTCGCTTTGCTCAAGAGGTTAAAAAATGTTTAATAAGTTGACGGAGAAAATTGTGATGGAGGAAAGAATGCAACCACAAAAGAGGCTCGTCGGAAAAGTTACCCACTATTTCACGAAGATAGGCGTGGGCGTGATAGAGCTCTCCGATGAATTGAAGGTCGGGGACAAAATCTCGATCGAAGGTGCCACGACAAATTTCCAGCAGACTGTCGAATCCATGCAAATAGAGCACAAACCTGTCGATAAGGCTGGACCTGGGCAATCGATAGGGCTGAAAGTGAAAGATCGGGTGCGAGAGGGCGATTTGGTCTATAAGATCTTGGAGTGAACTAGATTCCGCTAGAACTTCCGAAGAGCTCCCAGCCAAAGACTTCTTTCATCACGGAATAAGCGGCAGATGGTGGAATTATCCCTCTTTCTGTGATGATTAGGTCGACATATTCGGGAGGAGTGATGTCAAATGCCGGATTTCTCACCTTCAGACCGGGGAATTTTTTAATATCTATCACTTCCTCGGGATCCCTCTCCTCGATTTCGATCAACTCACCGATCAGAGTTCTCGGATGAAACTTGTATGTCTCCGCTGCGACAAAGAAGAGAACACGGGCCTCATGGGCTGCTAGCGCTATCTGAGAGGTTCCTATCTTGTTGACCACAGCGCCATTGGAAGCTATGCTATCCGCACCCACTATCACTTTGTCTATTTCCTTCATGATGAATCTAACAGCTGAATCTACTATCATCGTGGTCGGAACTCCAGCGGCGAGAAGTTGGCGGGCGCTCAGCCAGCCCTGAAGACGGGGGCGAGACTCCGTTACGAAAGCCTCTATCTTCTTTCCCTGCTTGAAAGCAGTTATTATTACAGAAAGAGCCGCTTGACTGTTACAATGTGTTAAAACAACGTCACCATCCCGCAGTCTTTTGGCTCCTATCTCGCCTATCCTTTTCACGGCTTCGAGAGAGGATTTTATAAACTCCTCTGCTCTGTTCCTCACCGTTGTTCTAAGAACTGAAAGATCTTCTTCTTTTTTCAAACCACGAACTACGAATTGAATCGCGTTAGAAAGGGAGACCGCGGTTGGTCTGGTTGAGAGAAGAAGCCTGGATGCCTCCGAAATCTCCCGTATGAATTCTTCAGAATTTCTTGCTTTCGAACGTTCCGCGACAATCGCAAGAGCCCTGGCCGCCTCTCTGGCGATTTTTCCAGCTCCCCTTACCCTCATCGTCTTTATGTCCGATGCTATTTTTCTAACTTCTCTCAACATACAACCACCCTTTCGATTTCCTACGTTATATTCTTCATCATCGCCATTAGATGGTTTCGCAAAATCACAAAATCCGTCTTCCTGGTTTCATCCTCAGCAGATGTTATTCTCTTCTCAAGTCTCGTCAGAAAATCCGAAAAAGTCTCACTTTCGTCGAGGTCTTTCTTCACGCACTCAAGAAACTCCGACAAATACGTAACGTTCGGGAGAGCCAATTCGATCGCTTCTTCAACGATTTTTCTATCTTGTCCTTTAAGCATGGATATCACGGGGAAAACGGCTTTTCCTTGTAGGATTCCAACACCACCCAAGTAGAGACTCTGCGTGCCCCTTCCGAATGAAGGTTTTCCTTGATGAAGAGGTTCATTTCATCCATGTTGCCAAACCTCGCTTTGATAAGCAAAGAATCTTGACCGGTCACCCTATGTATTTCTAAAACCTCATTCCGTTTTCCAAGCTTGGAGATGAGCGCTTCCATTTCGTTGGCTTCAACTTCGACTTGGATGAAAGCAAGTAATTCCGCCCCGCATTTTTTCGGATCGGTTAAAATAGTATATTGCTGGATTATGCCCAAACGCTCAAGTTTCTTCACCCTCCTCCTTGCACCAGGTAGGCTGAGACCAACCTCTTTCGCTATTTCGTTCAGAGTTATTCTCGAATTTTTTGCAAGCATTCTCAGAATTCTCAAATCTACACTGTCTAACGTCATCCAAATCACCTGTGAGTGAAAATAGCCAAGGGTCTCGGAGTGACTCTTTCTAGTCTTACGAATCCAAACCTCTCAAATTGAATTACCGCGCCAGGAGTAAGAGAAAGAACAGACGGTTCTACAAATCCCGTTAGAATAGAGCCGTCCGGCATCAGAACGTCTAGCTCGGGTGCCCCTGCCGGGACCCAGTGAATTTTTTGAATTTCCGCCACCTCCATTCCGGCAAAGTCTCCGACCAAACCCGATGGTTTCTTCTCGATCAATCGAACATTCATCAAATCCTTAAGTCTAAAAATCTCGCCTTCACGCATTTTTTCCACGTCTTCTCCGCAAACGAAGAAAACCATTCCTTCTTCTTCAATTCTGAGAGGGATTACTCTTTCACCTGCCTCTTCCCTGCTTGGATGTAGCCTGAGTCTTACTTCCCTTAGCTTCGGAGCTTCTCTAACAGTAAGCTTTACCGGATCATGGACAAAGAAGTATCTGTCGGAGATTTCGTCGACAAGCTTCCTGTTCGCAGCATAAAGCGTCTCCCAGCTCAGCTGAGAGTCGACAAGGGTGAGTCCTACATCGAGAATTATCCTCTTTATCGCCTCAGGTAGGAAGCCTCTTCTCCTAAGAGCCGCCAGTGTTGCCAGTCTCACATCATCATAACCCGAGAGTTTTCCTTCCCTAACTGCAAGAACGATTTGGGTTTTGCTCAACATCGTTCCTGGCATATTCAGTCTTCCATATTGGACGGCGGTTGGATAGCTCCAGCCGAGGTGTTCGTAAAGAGTTCTCTGACATTGCTCGTTCACTTCATGCTCCTTTCCGCGAAAGATATGTGTGATTCCCATCTCGTGATCGTCAATTGCAGCTGCAAAGTTGTAAAGCGGCCAAACCTTCCACTTTTCTCCAACCCTTGGATGAGGGATATCGACTATTCGGCATGCGGGCCAATCTCTCACAGCCGGATTTGGATGGGAAAGATCCGTTTTTATTCTGAGCACGGCGTCTCCTTCTTTTAGATCGCCGGAAATCATCCTTTCCCAGAGCCTAAAGTTCCCCTCCGGACTTCGACCACGGCAGGAACATGCTCTCCCCGCATCTCTGAGTTTTTTGAAATCCTCCGGTCTGCACGTGCATACGTAGGCTTTTCCCTCTCCGATCAACTTCTCTGCGTAATCATAATACAGCGGAAGTCTATCGGACTGTATGTATTCTTCATCCCATCTCAGTCCGAGCCATCTCAAGTCATTCCTTATGAAATCGTACATATCGAGCTGAACTTTTTCAGGATTCGTGTCCTCAAACCTCAGTATGAATTTTCCATCATACTTCCTCGCATACTCGTAACTCAAAATGGCTGCTCGGGCATTTCCTAAGTGAAGAGGACCATTTGGATTGGGCGCAAACCTGGTTGTAACTTTGCCCTTCTCCGCCAAGGGTAACTCGGGAAGCTCCTTTTTCTTCTCCCTTTTCTCTTCTGGTGGTTTTATCTCGCCAAGCTTGCTCTTCTGTTCATCTAGAGAGAGAAAATTCACTTCCGTGACGACTTCCCTGACAACCTCTAATACTTCTCTCACTTTAGATTTCAGCTCCGGGAATTCCGCAAGTGCTTTTTTTATAACTGCGGAAACGTCGGCTTTTCCACCATGTTCAACTGCGTTGAGCAGGGCGAGATTGAATATTTTGTCTCTAAGGTTTTCCATCTGCACCATAATGAATGAGTTTTCTTAAGGAAAAGACCTTTTTCTGCTCAGATCGAGCGTGTTATAACGAAATCTGCAAGTGCGAGCAACGTTTCTTTTGCCCGACTATCGCGGATGACCGAGAGCTCCTTTTTAGCCTCATCGACAAGCTCAAGCGCGAGCTTCGATGAATATTCGATCGCTCCACATTCTTCGAGCAGATTGATCACTTTCTCTAATTTTTTTCTCGAAATTTTTCCCTCGCCCAGAACCTCTTCAACCATCTTTTTCTTCTCTAGCGGCAGATGTCTGAGAGCATAAATAATCGGTAGAGTACGCTTTCCTTCCCTAATGTCGCTTCCTATCGGTTTCCCAAACTTTGATTCCTCACCGATTATCCCAAGAACATCATCTCTTATCTGAAACGCTATTCCAATTTTTCTGCCGAAAGTTGAGAGAGCGGAGATTTCTTTTTCTTTACCTCCTCCGATGATCGCCCCTATCTTCATTGAAGCATCCAACAGCGCTCCAGTCTTCCCAGAAACCATCTTGAGGTATTCCTCCTCTGAAACTCTATCTTTCTGAACCATCAACACATCCATCGCCTGTCCCCGACATATCTCGAAACTTGCAACACTTATTGTTCGAAAGATTTCCACGGCTTTCTCCGCAGATAACCGCAATCTCCTGACGTTCTCCGAAAGAGCCTCAAAAACTTTCGCAAAGAGCGCATCTCCGGCAATGATTGCCATCGGAATTCCCCATAAAACGTGAACCGTTTTCACGCCTCTCCTCAGCTCATCTCTATCCATAACATCGTCGTGAATGAGCGTGAAAGTGTGAAGAATTTCGACCGCGGCCGCGGCCTCTAAAGCATCCTCCACTTTTCCGCCAACAGCCTCACAGGAGAGCAAGAGAAGACAAGGACGAAGCCTCTTTCCACCCGCCGAGAAAAGGTGACGCATCGAATTTCCCAGAGGCTCCGGCTTGATCGATCGCGGGGCCCATCTTTCGATTTCTCTCTCAACAAGCTCTATCTTTTCCTTTAGATTCTCCAAAACATCCATCTCAATCGCCCAGCCTCAAAGTCATCCCATTCTTAAGAAGGTGCAAGAATCTAGAATCATAGCCGAGCTCCGAAGAGATGTCGATGACCGCCCGAAGCTTCTCAGGAGTTCCATGACATGGGATCACATGCTCTGGTTTTATCATATCTATGAAATCTTTTGTGTCTTCCCTTCTGGCGTGACCTGACACGTGCACATCTCTACGTATCCTCGCCCCTAGCGCTTCGAGCTTTGCTTCCAAGATTTCTCTGTTGGCCCGGTTTATCGGAGTTGGTATAACACTTGCAGAAAAAATCACATGATCTCCCTGCTCTACCCTCGGCGGCAACCTACCATCTGCGATTCTGGAAAGAACCGAGGTTGGCTCCCCCTGATGTCCCGTGCATATCACCACGTAGTCGCGCCTGTTGAATTCTATGTCGCGCAGCTCGCTCCTGACGGTGTTCGGCCTGCCGTATATCGTCAATTCTGGCGGAAATCTGACCAGACCGAGCTCCGTGGCTATGGAACAGTAGCTGTGCAGAGATCTTCCAACCATGACTGGGGTACGGCCAAGGTCGAAAGCTATGTCGACGATCGATGATAGTCTTTCCATGTGGGAAGAAAAAGTTGTCACATATATCAAATGACTCGAATCGTTTACGTCTTCCATGACTTCCCTCAGCATTTCCTTTGCTTTACTTTCTGGCGGAGTTCGACCGGGTTCATCTGCTCTTACGGAGCCCACAAGACTAACAGAGACCCCATTAACATCAGAGCGTTCTATTAAATCGCGCTCTTTTCCTCCGTCGTCGAATTTGAAATCGCTTGCAAAGAGAACCGATTCACTTTTGCCCTCCAATTTTATGGCCACAGTCTGAGGTATGCTGTGTTTCACCGGGATGAACCTCACCGCTAAATTTCCTAGACGAATGATAGAGTCCGGAGGAACTGCCCGCAACATCCTTTCAGAAGTCTTATGAACACCTTCTTCCTTCATCAGACGCTTTACAATTCCAACCGTGTATGGTGTTCCGAAGACTGGTACGGAATAGCTAGAGATCATCTTGCTAAGAGCACCGACGTGGTCAAGATGTCCGTGCGTTAAAAGAACAGCAAGAAATCTTTTTCCACGGATTATAGAATCGTCTGGAATCGCATTCATCCTGACAAGCTCGTCTCTGCTCGCTTCTGAAAGTTCAAACTCGTCAAAAGAAAGAATGCTCTCGAGATTTATTCCCATGTCTATTATCACATATTCTCCGTCGATTCCTACAGCGGTCATGTTTTTTCCAACCTCGTTCATTCCGCCCACGGGTGTTATTTCTATCATCCTTTTCCCCACCTTACTCCTAGAGCTTCCAGCCACTCTCTCGTTCTTCCCATAACGATTATCTTACCTTTCCTCAATTCTTCCAATTTCCGCGCGCCCGTCAAAAACATCGCCACCCTGAGCTCTTGAATGAACCTCTGGAGATATCTCTTGACCGCTCTTTCACCTCTTTTTGAAGCTCGCAAAACGGGGAGAGCTAGACCGACTAAACTCGCTCCGAGAGCAATCGCTTTCGCAGCATCAATTCCCGATCTTATCCCCCCGCTCGATATGACCGGAATTTTCACTCTCCTCGAGACCTCTGCTGTGCATACCGCCGTCGGAATTCCCCAATCCCAGAAAGTCAGACAAATCGGGTTTCTTTTTCTGTAAAATTCCACGGCAGACCAAGAGGTTCCTCCGGCCCCGCTCACATCTATTGCTGAGGCTCCAGCCTTTTCTATCTCGATGGCGATGGCACCCGAAATCCCGGCTCCTGTTTCTTTGACTATCACGGGAAAATCAACCCCTCTACAAATTGTGGATATCGTGGAAAGTCCGCGGGAGTAGGCCGGCTCCCCCTCCAGCTGTACCGCTTCCTGAAGTGTGTTGAGATGGATGGAAAGAGCATCGGCGTCAATCATCTCAACGGCTTTCACAGCTAGCTGCGGACCACCCTTGGTTAACTGCTGAAGTCCTATATTCGCAACCAGAAAAACATGCGGAGCCACATCCCTAACCTGATAGGTTTTAACCATTGAAGAGTTTTCGAATGCTGATCTGAGACTCCCCACGGCAAAAACGAGACCCATTTCTTCGGCAACACTCGCAAGCATTCTGTTTATCTTTAGAGAGGCCGGATGTCCACCGGTCATCGGAAGTATCATCACTGGGGCTTTCAAGTCAAACCCCAGAAATCTCGTGGATACATCTACATCCTTCAGGTCCATCTCTGGTAAAGCTCTATGAAGAAGCTCGATATCCTCAAAGCCTGAGGTTTTCAGTAATCCTTCCACATCTTCATTCATGCATATCCGGAGGTGCTCCTCTTTTCTGGATTTCGTGCTCATCTCGCCTTCACCACTGTACCAAGATTTGTTTCTCCCTTTATTGCCCTTGCCAAAATTCCGGGTTTCATGGCATTGACGATCTGAACATTTATTCCTTTCTTAGCAGGTAAGAAAAGCTCTGAAACTTTTGCGTACATCCCACCTGTTACGTCTGTTGAACTTTCGCCAAAACTCATTCTTTTCAAATCTGCCGGCGCGATTTCTTTCAGAAGCTCTGCGCTTTTGCTGATTTTTGGATTGGCGGTGTAAACACCATCGACGTCCACACCGACTACTACCCTCTTCGCCTTCAAAGAAATCGCCAAGAATGAAACGATTTGGTCTCCCGAAAGTATGGTGAAACCCCTTCTCTCATCCGGCACCACATCTCCAAAAAGAACGGGAAGCAAACCTAGAGAAAGCATGTTCCTGAGAGGTCTTAGTTCCGCCTCGACGATTCTGCCGTCACTGACCACCATGCAGGCTGATGGTTGAACCGGAACAGCTGGGATACCTTTAAACGCGAATGTCTTCACAATCTCTTGATTTAGCTTTACCATTGCGAGATGGGTGAGCACAAAACCTTTGAGCTGCCTCTCATTTTTGAACCCCTCAGTCAGACCATACTCTTTGGCAACCGGATGACCGAAAGATCCGCCACCGTGAACAACTATGAGCTCCTCTCCACATTCAGCTATTTCGTCGGCAATTCTTTCCAAGATTCTCCTTCTCACTCTAAATTTTCGAGACTTGTCCGTTATGACGCTACCGCCAAGCTTTACGATAACCGGACGCATTCGATCACCTCAAAATCGCTATGGAGGCATAACCGACGACTTCAGCCATCCAACCGGCCACATCTCCACTTGTCGCGTACTTGAGTAGCTCCGCATTTTTCGCTCCCATCTTCTCACATGCGACCAGCATGGCGGCAACCGGGCCGCTCCCGCACATGGTTATGTTATTCTCCTCAACACACTTTAGAAGACCTCTCGCATCCAATTTGAGAATTCTCTCGATAGCCATTCTATCTTTCCTCACGGCAGACTCCTGAGACTCGTAATGAGTGAAATCTGTGGAAGCAATCACCACAACATCTGAGCCTGAGCAGGCTTTGGCGATTGCTTCTCCAACCTCGAGACTCGTTCGCTCGTCTTGAAACATCATGCATATTGGAACGAACTTGATCTGGCTTCCGAAGATATGTTGTATGAAGGGTAACTGTACTTCTATAGAATGTTCATAAATGTGCGCTTCCTCGTCGACATCGATTATATCTGACTCCTTCGCTATTCTGCTTGCGAGCTTTTCATCAATTCCAATTCTTCCCAGCGGGGTTTCCCACTCACCAGATGTCACAATTGAAACTCCGCTTCCCATTCCAGTATGGTTTGGTCCGATTATCACAAAGCTCTCTGGAGTGCCCTCAGAGGCTAACCTAAAAAATCCATGAGCGGCAATCGGTCCAGAATACATGTAGCCCGCGTGTGGAGAAACCAGACCTACAATTTTCCTTTTTTCTTTTTTCAGACTCGGGAGCTTGCCGGGGCCCAAGCGGTGCAGATAGCAATCTTCTATTTGTTTAATTAGGGCCTTCTGGGAACCCGCATAAAACTGACCAGCAACCGCCGGATGTCTCACTTCTTCTCACCAATCTTGGGCTCGAAATCCTCGACTTTTATGGTGAACGGTTTATCCTTAGTGACATCACCTCTTTCGATCAGAAACTGTCTTGCTAGCAACAAATATACCAGTGCGAGAGATTTTCGGCTCTTGTTGTTTGCCGGAATTATCAAATCAATATCCGAAGTTTCGTTGTCAGAATCACATATTCCAACTGTTGGGATCATTATCTCGGCAGCTTCTCTAAGGGGCTGCTCGTCTGCGAGGGGATCCGTTATAACTAACACTTCGGGCTCTATGAAGAACTTCAAGCTCGGATTCGTGAAAGTTCCTGGGATGAATCTTCCGACGATAGTTCTGGCGCCAGTCACCTCCCCAAATTTCATCACAGGATATTGACCATACTGCCTGGCCGAAACCACAACGATGTCCTTTGGCTCATATCTCGCCAAGAATCGCGAAGCGATCGCTATTCTTTCATCGGTTTTTTCAATATCCAGTATGTTCACGCCTTGCTTTACTTTATAAATGAACTTCTTCATGCTTCCCGTCCTATGTCTGGTTCCTATGTGTACGCCGTGCGACACATAGGTTTCCATGCTCGCCAGCGCAAAGTTCGTGAGTTTTTGAGCCATTCCAAATCCCTTTTAAAATACACGCTTGTAACAAATAAATTAGCTTATTTTATGGGAAGACTCGCCATTTTCGCCTTCCCACCAATCATTTCCCATATTCTTATTAGTTCATTGAGTTTTGCTATTCTCTCTCCACCGACCACACCTGTTTTTATCATCGGACAACCCCAAGCAACGGCTAGATGAGCAATCGTCTCATCCGTCGTCTCTCCGGATCTATGCGAGATGACAGGTACACAACCGTGTGATTTCGTGAGCTTTACTGCTTCAAGGGTGTCAGAAAGAGTTCCTATCTGGTTTGGTTTTATCAGGACAGCGTTCACGGATTTCTTCTCCAGTCCGATCTTTATTCTTGAAACATTTGTGACGAGCAGATCATCTCCGCAAACGATGCATTTATCTCCAATTTTTCTCGTGAGCTCAGCAAAACCGTCAAAATCTTCCTCGTGCAGGGGGTCCTCCACGTAAACGAGTTTGAATGTTTTCACTAAATCCACTATGAAATCTATCTGCTCTCCGCCCGTCTTCTCTACCCCTTCCCGTTTGTAAATATACTTGTCGGATTTCTCATCGTAAAAGCTGCTTGCCGCGACGTCTAAACCCGGTCGCACCGTGACCCCGGTCTCTGTGGAAATTTCTTCGCAAGCCCTCGAAACGATTTCTAGGGCCTCTCTGTTACCGAGATTAGGAGCCCAAGCACCCTCATCCCCTTTTCCACCGGTGAACGTTGGATCCACTTGCTCTATCAGCTTCCGGACGCGCTTATGAACGGAAGAATTCGTAAAAATTGCCTCCGAAACTGTTTTTGCCCCCACTGAAACCACAAGAAACTCTTGAATGTCTGGGGCTTTCTTTCCAGCATGTTTGCCTCCTCCCAAAACATTCCCTAGCGGAAATGGGAATTCTCTCGCCTTTTGATTCAAACTTTTGAATAGAGGAATACCTTTGGCTGCTGCCAGAGCCTTCGCCACAGCCATCGATATAGCAACCGCCGTGTTTCCGCCTATTGAAGAGAAATTCTGTGTCCCATCGATTTCGTGAAGAAGGGTGTCCACGGAAGAGATGTCCAGCTTTTTGAGTTTTTTCATTTCCCTTTCAATTTTTGAAATCTTTTTTATGGCAGCATCAACCCCTCCTTCCGGGAAGTCTACTACCTCATATTTCCCACGGCTGGCACCGCTTGGGGCCGCTGCCCTTCCAAGAAACTTTTTACCTGCGCTGGAAACTAAGACTTCCACCTCGATCGTCGGGTTCCCGCGACTGTCCGAAATCTTTCTCGCATTTAGGGATAACAGCTTCATCTGAAAATGATGAATATCCAATCTTTTAAAGATAGCGGATTACTCAACGTTTTTTAAGAATGATTGCGACGGCTGCCAAAACCACAACGATGATCGCTGCGGCAACACCAATCATTATCACGTTCGGCTTCGGTTTTGATGGAACATATGAAATGCTTGCCTGACTCTGACCGCCCAACATGGAAAGAAGAGCATTTTGCGCTGCCGAACCGGACCATTCAAACGTGTTACCATCGCTTGTTGTATAGCCGGATGGTAAACTTTCAACAGACGCTCCTTCCGGTACTTTGAGTTTGAGGGAGATGTCCGCCGAAGATAGGACATTCTCGAGAGTTTCCAATATTATGGCATATTCGGGCGGTAGGGCGAACGACCAGCTGACCTTATCCGCTTCTATCGGCAAGTCAAAAATCGCCGAAAGCGAGAATTCAAGCTTTCCAGTAGATGGACGCCCTTTAAATGTCACATTCACGTTTCCATCCTCCCCGCTTACGCTTACGTTTATCTCGATCAAAGATTCGCTTATCTCAAGCTGAATTTTCATCTCAAGAGGAAGTCCTTCCCGAACATTCTCGGGAATTGATCCAGAAAATTCGGCCACGAAATCTGCTCCCATTTTCTTACCGCTGACGGAGAACCTCGTACACTCAAGTTTGGTTATCGTAATCTCGTAGACCTCCGGGGGGTACTCAGCATAGGGAATTTCTAGTTCGGACTGACTCAGGAGTTCTCCAAGCGATTTTCCAACGATTCCGCTGAGAACGATGAGTGCGTTTATGCTCTCTTTGGAAAGTCCAGCGACTTCGCTCGGAAGCTCCGTGAAGTCTATAGAAGCAGAAATGTTCGCGCGAAGGACAGAAGGAGATGGCGACGATAGCTTCAAGCCAATATCGGCCTTACTAATTGGAACATCAGTTGGTATTTCTGATGGTTCCGTAAATGCTGAACCGGTGATTTCCAGCTTACAGCGCCCATCTGTCGTTAATTCGACATTTATATTGGCACTAACATTTCTAAGTTCTGAAAATGGTCCGAGATCCTGAGCAGAAGCCAAAGTAACAGATAACATCAGTAAAACAGAGAGAATGATTATTGCCGGCGGTTTACTATGTAACATCAAATCATTCCTAATCTATGCCTAGTATAAATACCATAGTTCCTCCCGGTTTTCTGCCCAAAACTGGTGGGGTCGCCGGGATTTGAACCCAGGTCACCGGCTCCCGAAGCCGGCAGGATAGACCAGGCTACCCCACGACCCCATAGATTTCCTCATAACAAGAAAGCATTAAATTTGTGGGTCATCCCTTCCAATAAACAGATGTGCATCAACGTTGTTTGGAAAGAAGTTTCTCTATCTCTTTCTCTAACCAGATAACAGAGACATCCGGGATGCTGACTTTCGAGCTTCTCCCTCTATGGCCTGCACCAGAAGGTTTGACATCGATAATCCCTAAAGAAGCAAGCCTTCTCATACATTCCCAGACTTTGCTCGGCGCTTTTGGCTTTTCTCCGTATTCCTCGCAGACAACCTTGTAACTTTCTCTCACATCACCGGTCAAAACATAGACGCTGCCGGAGATCTTCAGTTTTCTGGCAATCGCTAAAAGGAGAAGCTTCTCGTGAACACCCAGCTGCTCAATCGCTTCTCTTCTAACCTCAGGATAGACGTCTGACTTTGCCTCCCTGACATGCTCAGGAAGCACAGCTTTGGATCCGCTTGCGTCCGCGATGTGCCCCGCTCTCCAAAGAAGCTCTAGTGCAAATCTCGCGTTTCCATACCTAGCGGCGATCTCTGCCACCATCTCCACTACTTCCTCGGCAACCGCACCCGGTTTGAACGCAAGCTCTAGTCTCTGGTTTATGATATCTTTTAACTCTTCGGCATTGTATCCGCTCAGCCTGAGCATGTTGTGTATAAAGGTGCTCCTAGTCGGCTGATCGAGTTTATCTATAAACCCCGGATCTCTCGCTATTCCGATCATGCTTATTCTGCTTTTCTTTCCCCTTTCCTCTGCCGCTCTCGTAAGAGCATATATGAGTTCGGAACCGTTTATCTTGATGAAATAATCCAGCTCGTCAAGGGCGAGCAGCAAATATCTGTCGTGCGTCTCCAGATACATGAGCACCATGTCAAGCAATTTCTCAGGAGGAAGACCATGATATGGCCACCTTGGATTGTACTTTTGTACAAGCTTTCCGTAAATCGCATGAATCGTTTTATCGAGCCTACAGTTTATGTGCACAAAATCTACGTTCCTTCCCTTTCCGCGTGCGATTTCCTCGAAAGCTGTACCGAACTTGATCGCAAGAACAGTCTTTCCGACCCCGATTTCTCCGACTATCAAAGTGTGTTGACAAGTACCGTGGGTCAAAAGGGGGCGGTAAACTCTTGCCAGCCATCTCTGCTCCTCTTCTCTGTGCACGATTGATGGCGGGATGTAATCTGGCAAAAGAACATTTGGATCTCTGAAGACTGTCGGCCTACGTAATTCTTCTTCCAAAATCTTTGATGACATCCAAAAAGATATTCTCGGGAGTTCATAAGAATTAGTTATTAGATATTGAAGACAATCTTGGCTGGATGCTACTCAGACTTCTCCCTGTCGGCGATGTTAAAGTTGAAATAAACCGACTTGGCAATCTACTCATCGGGAGATTTACCCACTTTTCCAAGCTGAAAGTTGAGAAACCCTTAAACATTCCCGAAAGTGCTTACGTCGCTGAAAGGAGACAACACGACGCCGGAAGTATTCTCGATCTCCTATCTGGCATTTCAAGGCCAGGTGAAAAAATTCTTGGAATCACCGGCGTCGATCTCTGCGTAAGGGGAAGCAATCTCAATTTTGTCTTTGGATTGGCCCATTGTCCGGGGAGAGCCGCTGTTGTCTCCGTCTTCAGGCTGAATCCGGAGCTCTATGGACAAAAGAACGGAGATTTATTTTTTGAGAGAGTGGTAAAGGAATGCGTTCACGAGCTTGGTCATACATTCGGTCTGAGGCATTGCAGATCTTCACTCTGTGTGATGAATTTTTCGAATTCCATAATCGATGTTGATAGGAAGAGAGATGACTTCTGCGAGAGTTGCAGACGTTTTCTGAGCGCCGGGGAGGGGATTTGAACCCCTGCGACCCACAAGGGTCACCAGATCTCGAGTCTGGCGCCTTACCTGGCTTGGCTACCCCGGCACTCAATCAAATATTTGAGTAGGAAAAGTTAAATTTTACAGAAAGTCTGCTAAACTGACCTGCTTTATCTCATCACTTTCGAAGATGGATTCTATTTCCTTCTTCATCAGCATCAGTCTCTGTTTGGTATATTCGCTCACAGAGTACTTCTTCGCGATCTGCCATGCCATCTGCATGTATTTCTCTATGTTTCCACGTGAGACGGTGAGAACCAGCTTACCACCACAATCGCAAATACCCTTAAGCGGGATTCTTCTGTATTTTTTGTTACACACAATGCATCTGACTTTCTGTGAACCAAATGTTCTCATATTTCCCTTCATGTCTCTCAAGAAGTGATGCTCAACGATTATCTCTGCAACTGTCCTTTCATCGACAGATCTTATAACTTTGCCAAGCTCTAGCTGCAACTTCACTTTCTCCTCCATTGTTTCCAAAACTGAATACGCGGACTCTTTTGGTCCGCCTGCGATGTCGCTCGTGTCAAGGGTGAATCCGAATCTCTCATATTGCTTCTCCGTTCCAAGTCTCTTAGCAACGGTTTCCATAAATTGCAAAACCTCTGATAGACTTTTTCCTTCCCAAGTTGCTTCATAGAACTCCAGCGGATATCTCCACATGATATCCATGTTGTGAACTTCCTTGTCGACCTCTTCGGGATCTACAAACGGATTAAGAACCAGTGGGGCATCCATTCTTCCGCCCCTGCCGGCCGGAAGGAACCTTCTGCTGAAGTTTATCAATGGATCCAAGAGAAGCATCACGCAATCTTCGTCCCCATCACAATCTCTCCTCTTCGCCGCATGGAAATATGGGTGTGCGTAATAAACGTTTGCGTCGACAAAGCCGATTATTCTACCGACAACCCCAACCGACGTGTGAGGGGCAAGAGCAAGAACAAGATGACCGACGAGATCTTCCTGCGACTTCAGATTGTAGAAGGGTTCAAGCTCGTAAAACTTGACTAGCAGTTCATCGAGAAACTTTGAAACGCGCAGGAGGTAATCCGCTGCTTTCTTAGATATCACCAAATCCTGAACCTTAAGCTCGAGCAGCTGGTCATCCCTTTCGAGCTGATTCCCATAGATGTCTTTCTCATAACCAAGTTTTCTCAACATTTCAACAGAGACGCCTATCTCCTTGGGTCTAAAGTGGGTGAGCGGAACATTTGTTGCATCAAACCTGATTGTTCCATCCTTGAAGATAAACACCCTGTGTTTGGCTCGAAGAATTCCCTTCTCGAGAGGCTCGGGAATTTTACACTCACTCGTCAATCCCTGAACTCCTTTCAGAAGAGATGGCTTTTCCTCGCCTATTTTCTCCAAGGCTTTTTTAAGAAGTTCTCTGACGTCAATCGTTATCTTTGCGAACGGAGAAGATGATTTTTTGTGAATGGTGCAGCGGCCTTCACCGGTCTGACCACATTCGGGACATCCGGTCTTGTATTCCCCCTCGCCGCCGCAAAAATCGCACTTTCTTCCTATGAGTCTCTTCCCGCACTTTTTGCAGGTTATTATCGCGATCTCTGTTGAAACTTTCTCCGCCTCTACTATGTTTCTTTCTTTTCCACCCTCCTGACCAACAGGAAACAAGACATGAACCGGAGGTTTCATCATCCTTTCCTTTGCTTTTTCCGGTCTTCCCATTCTGACCCCTATGAATGTTCCTCCTTTCCTGCGCACCGGAAATGGTGCCAGTTTGGAAATTAAATCAAAAGATTCCGCAGGACTCGTGCTCTGGTATATCTGTGTGAATCTTTCAACTGTTAAATTTTGTCCATCCAGAAGCCCAAGAGTTTTGCACAGAGGAAGAGCATGCTCCTCGATTATGACTTTGTTGTTTTCCACTTTGTGTGGAACTCCTATTTCCTCCAAAAATCTCTTGCAATATTCATCCATCGGAACTTCGAGTTTTTCCAATCCTGACGGACCAAACGAAGCTATTCCGCTGGACAGCCATTTGGCAAGATCAAACAACTCTCCCGGATCCAAGTCTTCGTAGAAGTATGTATAAGAGGGATGAAGCGGAATTTTGTGTTTTTCGCTTAATTCCACAGCCAGCTGAGGGGAAGGTCTCGGATATGGCGGTTTTATGTATCTCTGTAAATCTTCTGGGACATCACCGAGCGCTTTTTCAACCTCCTGTGCCCACCACTCCTCGCAATATCCGGCTGGCATCAACTTATGATTGTTCTCGAGGAATTCGCCAAAACCGATAAGGATGTCTCCCAAGAAGAGGATCTCGGCGATGTCGTTCTTTACTCTCCTTGCTTCTTCAGCGGAGGACAGCTGCACAACAGATCCATCTTTCAGTCTCACAATCGGACCTTCAATCGAATCAACTGGTGTGGCCGCTCCTCCTTTTCCAGGTCTCTCCGTCTTCAACTGCGTTCCGATGGCGATGAAATCTCTGCATATCACCATAGTCGCCGGATGAATTCCGACAGCCGCAATACCTGTTGTTCGCGACCTTCCATATCTCAGCCTGAAACCTCCACGCGCCCCGGAGCTTCTGGGGAGAGCAAGAACTGGTCGTCCACCTATCGTCTCCTCAAGATATTGATTTGGCTGTCTGAAGGCCTCCTCGACCTTTTCCGATCCGACAACCTCCGACAGCCATTCCCATCCGTCGAGGTTGAGTTCTCTCACATATTTCAGAATTTTTGCAGACTTCTGCATTACCCCTTCAACGAGAACTAGAATAGCGCCTCCTCGAATCCCGTTGTGTTCGACCCTCGGAAGATTTCTAAAGGAAAAAACCTCGATTTCTTCCGTTGCCTCACCGGTTATCTCGATCGGCAAATTCCAAACGTACTTTCTTATTTCTTCCGAAGATGGGACATACTGGCCCGGTGCAACGAACGTTTTATATAGTTCGACCTCCTCGACGTACCTTTCAACTTCTTGCTCCGTAGGTTTGTAAGGAGAAAGATAGAGTTTGCGTCTGATGAAATCCGCGAGCAAAACGGAAAGCGCTGCTGGTGTCCCTCCGGCTGCTCTTATCGGCCCAGCATAGTAGATTGCTAGATAATTTGTTCTGTCACTGTTTTCCTTTATTTTTACCTCAACGATCCCCTCCAGTGGTGCCACGACTACCCCCTCGGTGAGAATCGCAAGCGCGGTCCTAAGGGCCTGTTCAGCTAGTTTTTCTTTGTTTTCTTCCTCCCCAAACTTTCCTTCGACAATCATTTCAGCAACTGTAAAGGCAACTCTTTCCTTCTGCTTCAATTTTTCTAGAAGTTCTTTAATGACCTTAGCCACTCCGGGTGGCCCGACTAACTCTTCAACCCTTTCAGCCATGCTCCCGGCAATCGGTATCTCAACGTACGGCTCTGGATCCAAACCTTTTGATCTGGCTTTCCTCGCGACCTCATAGGCCTTGTCTATCCCATTTTTAATTTCTTCGAAATATTTCATCATCTCAGGCGAAGCTTGCATCATCAACAACCTCTCTCAGCGAGTTAAAAACGAAATCCGGCTGTGGAAGAGTTTGAGATATCTCCTTTGTCACTCCGGTCAAGACTAGAACAGTTGACAATCCTGCAGCCTTGCCGACCACAACATCCACATCTTGCCTGTCCCCGACAATCACAGCTTTTTCTTTTGGTACTTTAGTCATTTTGAGACCAAGCTCGAGCATGAAAGTGGATGGCTTTCCAACAATCTCAGGTTTTTTACCACTACTCGCAGAGAGAGCGGCTACTATTGCTCCAGCTCCCGGAGCCAGACCGCGATCGGTCGGATATGTTGGGTCTGCATTCGTTGCAACGATTTCTGCTCCGGAAAGTAAAGCCGAAGTCGCCTCTGCTAGCTTCCTGTACGTGAGTTTGCGATCGAGACCCACCACGACATGCGTCGCTTGCCGAGCATTTTTAACAATCTTCAATTTAGCCGCATTCAATTCTTCTCGTAAACCAGTTTCTCCCACAACAAAAACCTTTGCTTCAGGACATTTTTCTTTCAAATATGCAGCCGTGGCATAGCCAGATGTTATTATTTGGGAAGGTTTCACATCTATCCCGAACTTTGCAAATTTTCTCGCATAACCTTCTCTAGAAAGAGTCGAGTTGTTCGTTAGAAAAATCACTTTCTTTTTCCTCATTTCCAGCTTTTTAATCGCTTCTTTAGCCCCAGAAATGAGCTTCTCTCCCAGAAAAACTACGCCATCCAAATCGATGAAGAAGAGATCAAACCTCATATGAATTTCACCACATCAAGTTGATGTGACATTAGATTAAGAATTGGCACTATACCAGGCGTAGGTGTTACGCCCAGCTTTTTCATGTACTCTGTTCTCTCTTGGAAGGTTCCGGAATTCACAAGAAAGACTTCTTTGTATTTCTTCTTTCCAAATATATGTAAGTGTCCTGTGTGGAAAACATCGGGGATCTCATCTATGACCAACAGATCCTCGCGTTCCGGAGCAAACATAACTTTTCCACCGTAAATCGGTGCCAGATGTCTCTTCTCCAACATCAGTTCCATCAAACCTGTCGGCTCTTCCCTTCTTAATCCAGGGACCGAGCAAACTATGTCGTCAAAACTTCGTCCATGATATATCTGAAAATGAACCCCTTCTATGGAAACCAAGGCCGGATTCCCAACCATGACTGCTTTAAGATCATTATAGAGCTCGGGGCATACATCCTTCTGGATTGCCGGTTGGGGCTCAGCGGATCTAACAGCATCGTGGTTTCCCGGCGAGATTATGAGCAAGATGTGCTCAGGCAGCTCGGAGAGAATTTTCGCAGCAACCGCATACTGCTTGAATACATCTGGAACCAAAAGTTCATCATATTGCTCGGGATAAACTCCTATTCCATCCACCAGATCTCCTGCGATTATGATATATTTGACGTTTCCTGCTATTTCTCTCTCTTTCTCCGTCTCTCCTCCTTCCTTGAGCCACCTGACGAACTTCATGAAGACATTCTCTAGGAACTTGTCGCTTCCTACGTGTAAATCTGAGAGCATGGCTACAGAGACCGGAATTTCCGCTTTTCTTACTTCTCTTTTAACCGGAACTCCTGGCCACTCGATATCGTCCGCAAAAATTCTAAGCTTATTATAATCGAAATTTACTCTCCCTTCAACACCAATCACTTCATCGGGAACAACCTTTTCGGCCTTCTCAAGAACCTGCCTATTTCTGGACACAAAAACCATTACGCTGCCCGTTGGATCTTCAATCTCTATTGCGATTGTTCCACCCTTTAGAACTTTTTTATCTTTCACCATTCCTATCACGGCAACTTTTTCTCCATTGAAGCTGCGTAAAGATGATATCGAAAGAGCCCGCTCAAATCTTGGTCTTTCTCTAAGAATCTTCGATAGCTTCTCGAACCTGCTCATGAAAATCCTGTGGAAATCTTCGATTGTGCCCTTTCCTAGACTCTTCCCCGTAACATCCTTCAGAACCTTCACCTTATGCTCATATTCGGCGGAGATTGGTCTGAATTTCTTATGCGTCAGCTCCCCAACGATCGGTTCAGGTTCGGGTTTAGCCTCTTCCACTGGTTTTGACGGTTCAAGCAGTGGTTTTACCTCTGGCTGAAGTATTTCCTTAACGATTTCCGCGCCGACCATCACGAGAGCCCCATGTTTATCCTTCAAACCCTGAATGACTTTTTCAACAGCCATCTCGACATTCTCAGACGAGAGAATGAGATTTAGCGCTTCTTCAGTCAGCAGGAGACTCTCTCGAGCAAATTTCCTCGCAATCTCCGCAGTTTCCAAAATCATCACCTCAAGGAGAAAGAGAAGCAAAAATTTCCGGACCAACCAGAGAAAGAATCGCATCTTCTTGAACCAGTGCCTGAACCTGCAGCGGATGAATATTGAGTTTTATTTCCTTTGTTCGTCCGTATCTCCCTCTGTTAACAAGTCTGGCGCAAATTATTCCTAAAAGGTCTAACTCTGCAATCAAATCTTGTACTCTTCTGCTCGTGAGCACATCCGTTCCGCTCTTGTGGCATATCATCTTGTAGTACTCGTAAACTTCACCTGTTGTAACAGGCCTTGGTTTTCTTTGTGCTAGAATGGAAATTGCAAGGAGCACGAGTTTTGATTGCAGCGGAAGAGTTTTTATTACCTCGACTATATGATCCTGTTCTATCGTTTCATGAGCTTTCCTGACATGCTCAACCGTAACCGTCTCCGCGCCTTCCTCTTCGGCGATTTCTCCCGCAACCCTGAGAAGATCAAGAGCTCTTCTAGCATCTCCGTGTTCCCTTGCCGCGTACGCCGCACAAAGCGGAATAACACCTTCCGCAAGCACACCATCACAGAAACTCATCCTCGCTCTCTCTTCCAGAATGTCTCTCAACTGATTGGCATTATATGGTGGAAAAACAACTTCTTCACCGCTAAGACTGCTTCTGACCCTCGCATCAAGCATGTTTATAAAACTCAGATTGTTCGATATACCTATGATGCAAGTTCTGGCTTTTTTAAGCTCTAGGTTTACTCTGGTGAGACTGTATAGAACGTCATCCCCTTCTTTTCTGACCAGCTTGTCTATCTCGTCAAGAACAATGACAACCTGCCTGTTCTCCGCATCCAATGTTTTGACGAAGGCCCGATAGACTTCATCCAAGGGCCACCCAGTCCTCGGAATTCTGGGGAGATTTTTTACAACTTCCGATTCCTTCATCTGATCTAGCAGCGTTTCGGCGAGAGATGCGAGAACGCGATAATGTGTGTTCACGATTTCACAATTGAGATAAAGGACATTCACTTTCATTTGCGAGTTTTTGCTCGCTTCTTCCAATTCTTTTCCCACATATCTGACCGTGGCCGTTTTGCCCGTCCCAGGCTTGCCGTAGATCAAAACATTTGAAGGTGTTTCACCTCTTAGAGGAGCCGCAAGTATTCTAGCCAGTTGTTTAACCTGCTCATCTCTATGGAGAAGCCTGTCCGGAATGTATGTATGTCGTAAAAATTCTCGGTTTTTGAATATCGGTTTCGTCCTCATGATATCCTCAAACAGGTTCTTTTGAATCAATTCCAGACACCTCCTCTCCAGCTGGGATTTCCCCCAGCTCGTTCATCCAGCCCTCAACGAACAACGAAAGCTGATTGATGAGAAATCTCTCCTCCAACAAAATGTTTTGGTCCTCCTCGGGCGAAAGCACGAATTTCAAAAGTTTAGTTAGCCTGCGATTGAGCAAAATTTTGAATAGGGATGATATGGATTTTGCCATGTCCGTATTTCCTTTCTTGATGAGACTGGTTATTGTTCGGCGAACGTTCTCGTAAAAATTCTCCGGAAGCTGCTGCAGAGAATCGCTCATCTCCTCTGCGAGTATTTTCTTTTTGATCTCGGTCACTGTTATTGTCTCCACCTCGGCAAGACCTTTCTCCTCAAAAACTTCTGCCTCCCAGCGCCATAGTTCTGCCCTTTCTCCAGCCTCAAACGGTCCAAGAGTCTTTCCGCCGACCTCCACCTGATCAACATCTTGAAGAAACTTTACCACTAATTTCATTCATTTCACCCTGGCGATAAGCCCTTCTTTCGGAGCGTACAATGTCCCCCTCTTTTTTTCTTCCTCTATGACATACTCCACAAAGTCCTCGTCTATTCTTTTTTCAAGCGCGATACGTTTGACCTGTTCTACTGGTGCCGCGCCACCGTACTCCTTTTCGAGTTCCTCTATTATTTGAAGAACAGTCATCAACTTTTCTCTTTGACTCCTTGGCATTCCAGTCATCACCGTGTCGATATCCACGACACCAGCTTCGACATCCAGACCAACCTGTTTCAGACAGTAGTCGACGAGCTGTATCGCCTTTCTCGCGTCCTCGACTGTCACTTTTTGGCTGAATCTCATTCTGGCATGCGCTTTTGCCAGTCTGATTATCGACTCCAGCTGCCTCGCCGTTATCGGGAGTGGATGTCCTTTCTGGCTGGCTATTCTTCTCTGTTTAGTGTAGAAGTCTTGGATGAGCTGCTGCGCTTCTTTATCCGTGAACGCCGGATGTACGTTCTTTTTGGCGTATATCACCATTTTTCTGAGAAGATCAGGCGGAATTGGCGCCTTCAGCGATCTTGGTTTAGAATGAATTGAAATGATGTGCTTGGTAAGTCTGGCGTCGTCTACCTCTTTTGGGTCATCCCGAAGGATGAATATTAGATCAAACCTTGAGAGAAGAACTGGGTCCAGCGGGATCTGACTTGCAAAGTTCATGTTCGGATCGAATCTCCCGCCTTTTGGGTTTGTTGCAGCGAGAACGGCGGCTCTTGTGTTCAACCTAGCGACTATGCCTGCCTTAGCTATGCTTATCGTCTGTTGCTCCATGCTCTCTAGAATCGCCGCGGAATCCTCTTTATCCATCTTTTCGAATTCGTCAATTGCCGCAAGCCCCCCATCGGCAATCACAAGGGCGCCAGCTTCGAGCGTCCACCCGCTTCCTATTTCATCCCTCACAGCGGTTGCTGTAAGACCCGCTCCAGTCGATTTCATCCCAGATGTATAGACCCCCCGAGGAGCAACGCTCGCAACCCAATTGAGGAGCTGGCTTTTAGCCGTTCCTGGGTCTCCACTGAGCAATATGTGAATATCTCCACGCACCCTTGACCCATCTGGCAACTCTACCGGATCACTTCCGAAGAGCTGAAGAGCAACCGCCTCCTTTATGATCTCGTGACCACTGATCGCCGGAGCTATCGATTTGATGATCTTATCTGTTAGCTCTGGATCTTTTATCAATTCTTTTATTTTTTCCTCGTCTTCGGGGGTTAACTCAGCTTCCTCTGCGCCCTTCTTTGGAACCTCAATGTGGTTGACTATGAAAACCATCTTCAAAATCTTTTCCTTCTTTCCGAATTTTTGAAAAGGCTGAACGTATCCGGTAGCGATCACGTAATCTCCGGGAACGGCACGATCAACAAAATCATCCCTGACTATTCCATCGAGATGTCTAGGCATCCGCCCGCCTTTCAGCTTTGAGGGAAGATCCTGAAAGCCCAGACTCTGCCAGTCGCAGAACTCTGTGTTCTCAAGAACCAGTTCAAACGCGTTAGCCCCCCTTGCTTTGCAGTTTGGATTTTCACAAACTAGGGGTTCTATCAGATAATCCCCGATCTGCTCCCTGCGGTACTCCTCACCACACCTCTTGCATCTGAAGGTGGCAATCTTTATTTCCGGCCTTATCTCGCTTGCCCTGAGAAGAATTCCCTCAATCTGGATGAACTTCCCCATGTCTTTCGCTCTGATGTCCTTTATGTCCACGGACTTGTCAAGCGACTTTACCCTGAGCTTCATGCCTGGGATTTTCGTGATGCCTTCCAAGAGAGAGTCCGACAAACGGAAGAATTCTTTCGGATTCTCTAGCAAAAACTTCGCGAGTTTCTCATCGGATTCGACTATCTCATCGTAGGTAACCACTACGGATTTCTGACCAGATGCGACGGCTTTTCTTATTTTCTTTTCAAAACTCGAGCTGTACAAGAAATTTTCGAGTATCTCACGTAGATCGCTGTTAGTCAACGCCATCACCTCTCGGGTCTGGAAAAATGATTGTGTAAGGGTATTTATTTCTTGTAGTTAAAATTTTGTATTCAGCTAAAATATTCTTGTATAAAAACGTTATCCTATTTTCAAGTATGAATACAAAATTTAAACCAGTTGAATAGCCAAGGTGTTTAGAGAATGATCGCGAGACTCTTACCGCCATACTCTCCCCGATTAAAACTATTTCAAGAAGAATAGAGGTGTTTTCAGGGAGAGGGGTGCTGGAATGTATTCTTTTATAAGAAACGATTTTTAATTTTCAGAAAAATTTGAAAGAGTCGAGAACTTTTCTCCTCCTTTCTTCCAGTGGAATCAGTGGAAATCAGTGGAAAGAATGGGTTAAGCGAATCTTATGAACTCGTATGCCTCGACAGCAGATTCAAATCCATAGTGAACTTTCTGATAGTCTTTTCTGAAATCCGCAACCTCGATGGCGATTTTTTCTTCCGGCTCGCCGTCGATGACAACTCTCCTTATAAATCTCGCGATTTCTCTCATCTCCGATTCCTTCATGCCGAGCCTAGTGACTTCTGCGGTACCCATCCGTATACCTCCGGGATTCTTATAATGTCGACCGTGCCTCGGATCCCAAGGTAAAAGATTCCGGTTGAGGATTATGTTCGCTCTCTCGAGTTTGGCCTCTATCGTTCCCCCGTCTCCGATGTCCGAAACATCCACAAGCACTGTATGGGATTTTGTGAAACCCAGTTCTGGGCATAACACCTTAAACCCTTCTCCATAAAGCGCCTTGGCCAAAGTTTGAGCGTTTCGGATTATCTGAGTAGCATAATCTTTTCCAAATTCCATCATCTCGGCAAGTGCAACGACGAGCGCCGCTACTGCGTGAAGGTGGTGATTGCTGACCACCCCGGGGAAAACCGCCCTGTTTATAGCATTTGCCAGCTCGGCCGTGCAGAGGATCATCCCATGCTGCGGTCCAGGAAGGGTCTTGTGAGTGCTACAGGTCATTACCTCTGCTCCCTCCCGCAGAGGATCTTGGAACTGGCCGCCTGCGATCAAGCCGGCCACATGCGCGGCGTCATACATCACTCTTGCTCCAACGTCCTTGGCAACCCTCGACAATCGTCTTACAGGGTGTGGGAAAAGAAACACACTTCCTCCAAAGACGACAAGCTTGGGCTTGGCTTCCTTTATCTTCTCCTCCGCAGCATCCTCATCTATGTTCATTCGTTTTTCGTCGAACGGAAGATATTCGATCTCCAAACCGTGAACACTTCCTGCAGTCCCTCCAAACTGTTTTTTCCCCATACTTATGTGGCCGCCATCCGCTATCGACAAACACATCATCTTGTCTCCGGGCTCCGTTAGCGCGGTGTATGCCGCAAGATTCGCGGTGACTCCAGATATTGGCTGAACATTTGCATGTTCCGCCCTAAAGAGTTCTTTCGCCAGTTCTATCGCAATGAGCTCAACTTTATCTATGAACACACAGCCCGCGTAGACCCTTTCCCCAGGCCACCCCTCCGCATACCTGTGCTGGAAGTCGCAAATGAGCATCTCTCGAACCGCCGGGCTCGTTATATTTTCGCTCGCAACAAGTGGGATGCTCCTCTTTAACCATTCGTGATGCTTTTGCACAAATTCCAATGTTTTCCTGTACGCCTCTCTTCCGTTCATCCGATCAGCTCCTCTATCGCTTTTCTGCTCACCGGCGCCTCCATGGGTTTTGCGGATATTTCGATCGCCTCCTCAGGATCCTTCAAGACGTGACCTGTCGCAACACACACTATCATCTCATCTTTATTTATTTCCTCCGCCTCCAAAAGCTTCTTCAGACCAGCAACCGAAGCCGCACTAGCTGGCTCTATCCCTATTCCTTCCAGTCTAGCAACCATCTTCTGCGCCTCAACTATCTCTACATCCGAAACCGCTTCAGCCGTTCCACCCGATGCCCTTATCGCATGCAATGCCTTGGGACCATTAACTGGATTTCCGATTCTTATCGCCGTCGCTATCGTTTCTGGATTTTTAACGGGAACAAATTTCTTCAAATTTTTCTTAAAAGCGTCGACGATCGGCTTTGCCCCTTCCGCCTGTATGCCAGTCATCTTTGGGATCTTTTTGATAAGTCCAGCCATCTTGAACTCCACGAACCCCTTATAAATCGCCCAAATGTTTGCACAGTTGCCCATCGGGACGATAACGCGATCTGGAACCGACATCCTGAGCTGTTCAACTATTTCAAAGCCTATCGTTTTCTGCCCCTGCGGCCTAAACGGATTTATCGAATTGAGTAGGTAGATATCTTTCCTCTCAGCACATAGCTGTCTGAGAATGTCAAGCGCCTCATCAAAATTTCCTCTTACAGCCACTACTTGCGCTCCATGGACGAGCGTCTGCGTAAGCTTACCAAGTGCAACTTTTCCCTTTGGTAAGAGAACTAGACATTTGAGGCCTGCTCTAGCGGCATAAGCTGCGAGCGAAGCGGAGGTGTTCCCCGTAGAAGCGCACGCAACCGTCTTCACTCCGAACTCAAGAGCCTTCGTGACACCTACAGTCATCCCTCGATCCTTGAAAGACCCGGTCGGATTCGCTCCCTCAAACTTCAAATAAAATTCCTCGATGCCGAGCTCTCGGGCGAGCCTCACACATTTTATGAGAGGTGTCCCACCCTCGCCTATTGAAACTATCTTCGAGTCATCGATTATCGGTAGAAAAGCCCTATATCTCCACACCCTTAGGTCGCCGCTCATTGGATATTTTTTCAGATTTTTCCTCAGCTCTTCTTTTGTGAACTCCACTTCTAAGAGACCGCCGCATTTCGGGCATTCGTATATCCGCTCGTCTACGTCGAACTTTGCATGACACTCGAAACACTCCAATCTCATTCGCTTCCCCTTCTCCTTTCAACGTCCGGAGGATAAATAATGAACCTCATCCGAGTGAGCGATGAATTTCCAAGATATCTGCGAGTATCGAACTAACCGTCTCCATCGGTCCCGCCCCAAAGCCCGCAATCGATATCTCGCGGGCGAGATCTAGCTTAAACGTGATCGCGTTAAGAGTTCCGCCTACTGAAAGTGGATGGCCGAGCGGAACGAGTTTCGGTGAAACCTCAAGTTCTCCTCTTCTTGCCACGCCCACCAGCTTTAACGCATATCCTGCCTCCTTCGCCAGCCTTATCGCTTCTGGCGTCACCTTACGGATTCCCGTAATTTCAACATCGCTCAGTTTCAAATCACCACCAAGAACCGCATTGTGGAGAATCAACAGCTTGGCTGCAGTGTCTATCCCGTCGATGTCCAGGCTTGGATCCTTTTCCGCAATTCCTAGTTCTTGGGCTTCTCTAACCACCATTTCGAGCGGAACGTTCTCCTCCTCCATTCTCGTGAGTATGTAGTTTGTCGTTCCATTGAGTATTCCCCTGATCTCCAGAATCTCGTTTGAAGACATCAGACGTCTAGCCAAAGATATGACCGGAATTGCCCCACCAACCGATGCCGAATATCTAAACTCGACGCCTTTTTTTCTGGCTAGACTGTCGAGCTCTTTGAAGGCTACGACGAGCGGTCCTTTGTTTGACGTGACGACGTGTCTTCCGGCTTCCATCGCCTTCCTTATGTGACTCAGCCCGGGCTCTCCAGTTTTTATATTTGTGGGAGTCAACTCAACAACCAAGTCGGCATCAACTGACTCTATCACTTCTAAGGCACTTCTTCCCGCCTTTGCCCCTGGATACTTCTCGATTTTTTCTCTTCTTTTCGCAAGATTCACGAGCGTCTTCATATCCAATCCTCTTGCCTCGACGGCTGCCCCGCTGTCATCCACAGCTGCAATGATTTTCGGAGCAAATCCTTCATGCTCACGCAGGATTTCTGCTTTCTCAGCGAAAACCTGAACGAGCGCCCTGCCCAAATTCCCAAAACCTATGAGTACTATCCTCATCCTGCGCCCTCCACCGATTTTATCAGAAGAAGATCTTTCTTTCTGCAGAAGTCTTCGAGCTCCACAAGAGCCCTCTGCAGGCTTTCGAGATCTTCTGCTGCAACCGTTATTCTGGCTGAAGATTCTTTACCAAACTCGCCCATCAGAAGGCTGAGGTCGGAGACGCTCAATCCCGATATCCTGTTTAACCTATCTATCAGCAATCTTATGTCCGCGTGGACGACGTGCCCAATCAGAACGACCGTAGACCTAAGTGTGTATACTTTTTCTCCAACCTCTCTCACCATTATTTTCCTGGATTTGAGCTCTTCCAGGACCCTATTCAATCTGACCTTATCTCCTATCTCGAAAACGAGCATCACCGGGACCCTTCCGGTTGGTGTTTTCTTTGTTCTTTGGTGAATGATGCTCTGGATGTTTCCACCAAACTTCGCTATCGGCTCGAGTGCTCTCAAAAGCTGTCCTGGGACGTCCTCAAGCTCCAAGACCATTCTGACTATCATCGCTCTCCGGCTAACCCTTGCAACGCTTTTTATTTAACTTTGCCTGAAATCTCGTCAAGAATATCCCTGCTCTTCAGAGCGCACCTTCCATTCTCGAAAAAATCGCATTCCTCGCAGCATTCTCCTTTTTGATCACATTCCTCAAACAAATAACAGTTCGGACAACATCTTGGCATCCCAACCACCAAAATTCAATTTTCTTTTTTGTTATCCCCTTATTTAAATCTTTGATTTAGAGTTTCATCGGAAGCAGAGTCGATTTGGTATGGACGTTCTCAAGAAATTTGATCCGTGGGGAGACCCTCTCTGCACCTGCCCCCCAAAATATGGGCTAAACCCATATACCGGATGCGAACATCGGTGCGTTTACTGCTACATCACATCATACATCCCTCATGCGTTCAAATGTCGACCGAAAAAAGATCTCATCAAAAGACTTGAGAAGGATCTCGCAGTGGCAGACAAAAGAATGTTTGTTAGCATGTCGAACAGTTCCGACCCATATCCTCCCCAAGAGAGAAGGTTATTCCTTACGCGAAAGTGCTTAGAGATCCTCCTTAAGCATGGAATGAACGTTCAAATCATAACGAAGTCGGACCTCGTCGTTCGAGATTGTGACATCCTTTCAGAGGTACCTTCGGTTGTTAGCTTCACGATAACAACGCTTGACGAGAGGGTTGCGAAAAAGCTCGAGCCTGGAGCGCCCTCGCCGAAGAGTAGACTAAAAGCCATGCAAAAGCTCTCCGCGGCCGGGATCCCCGTCACTTTGAGATTAGATCCCATCATCCCTGGTTTGAACGATGATGAAATCGAGAAAATCGTTTGGGCAGCCGTAGAAGCCGGAGCAAAACATGTAACCTCTTCGACGTTCAAGCCTAGACCAGACAGTTGGAGCAGATTCTCGCTGGCTTTTCCGGAAGAGGCAAAAAATCTCCACGCGTACTTCTTCGAACACGGCTGGAAACATCACAACGCCCGTTATCTGCCGAGAAAGTTAAGGAAGAGCTTGATGGAAAGGGTGGAGAAAATTTGCGTTGAAGAAGGAGTGACATTCGCCAGCTGCAGAGAGGGATTTTCCTTCAAGGCTCCAACTTGTGACGGCTCACATCTTCTCAAAAGCTGGCGGCCTGTGCATGTTTGCTGACGAACAGCTTTTGGAGCACGTAGAAAGGAGCAGTTGGAATCCTCCATTCTGTCGCTTTTACGAAATCGGTTGTCGCATCGATTGGCAGGAATCTATTAACTTCATCTGGATTTAGGGGTAGGGAAACCAGCCCGGTGCTGGGGTTCAGGCTCATCGGCGCCAAAAGAAGGCCTCGCCTGATCCTCAGCTCGGAGAGGAGGCTTTCGCCCGATTCTCTGACGATTTTTACTTTTGATCCCTGCCAAACGATTTCTGCGTCCGGAAGGCGCTCGCGAAGATAGCCCACCACAGCCACCGTAAGCTTCTGGTGAAGCTCGTCGAGAGCGGACGGATTTCCCATCCAGATTTCCTGCGGAATTCCCTCAAGGGGAAGCACAAGATCAAAGCCGAGATTTCCATCGTATTTCAGCCAGAGGTCTACGCCAATTTCTTTGAAGCCCTCCAGAACATTTGTGGTTATCTCTTTGGCTTCAGATATACCTCCTTTGACGGCACGAACTGCCCAGACGAGATCTCTCCCGACAGGTTCCAGTCCGGGCGCGTCGTACCGCCAGTATGTGCCGTAGAAAGCAATCGCTCCCTGTTTTAGAAGAAAGTCCAGAGCTGTGCTGTCTATCTTCATGGGAATTCTCTGATCTCCCACAGTGATGTATCTCTGGATAGACTTCACTCTTCTGTTGTATACTGCTCCCTCTCGCACCAAGCCATCGGAAGGACTCATGTAGTTTGCGAGCGCCCTCCGAACGTCCGTCCGCAGGTAGTATCGCATGCGATTCCCGATTTTAAATTGTACGTCAGAAGCCCGGTTCTTTTTGGAGAGAGGGGTAGAGGAACATATTCCCACCATCCACACGAGTTTGAATCCGAACCGATTTTTATCTTCGGAACCAGACCCCTTCATTTCCACTGGAGATTTATCCTATTTTTTGGCAAAGTATTTATGATAATAAAATATCATAACATTAGAATGAACGAATTCGATCTGGGCTGGATAATCGGCTTCATAGAGTGTGCGGGAAGCTTTACAAAAAACACAATCATCATAGCGAAGAATGGAAAGAAATACATCTACGTGACACCACAATTTTTCCTAACGTTAAGTGACCCTTCCGCAGTGGAAACCGTTCAGAGACTTTTGAGGATGGGGAAAATAACCCTCGGCGGAAGGAGACTCGAAATAAGAAGGAAAGAAGAGCTTTTGAGGTTCGCGGAGCTCCTTTCTGGCCGGCTCAAAACAGACAGGCGGCAGAGAGAGTTTGAAAGCTGGGTCAGGCTTCTGCTCCAGTGGAAAGAGAGGGGTAGTAGGCATACATCAGAATAAAAATAAAAGACGAGGGAGAGTAAAACCTGTGGAGGAAAAACTCAGATTGGCGTTAAGGGGAACGCAGGAAGTAGTCACGGAGGGAGAGCTTCGTCAAGTTATCTCCAGAGGAAGATTCTCGGCATACTGCGGTTATGAGCCATCTGGAAAGATACACTTCGGGCATTGGTTGACCGTGAAGAAACTTCGAGATCTGCAAGAGATTGGAGCCAGAGTGGTGGTTTTACTCGCGGACCTTCACGCATATCTCAACCACAAAGGAACGCTGGAGGAAGTGAGAAAAATCGCCGAGTATAACAGGGAATGCTTTATCGCTCTCGGTTTGAATCCAAATAAAACAGAGTTCAAACTCGGGTCGGAGTTCCAACTCACGCCGGAATTCATGTTCGACGTTCTCAGAATGGCAACCGGCACGACTCTTTTGAGAGCGAGAAGGTCGATGACGGAAATAGCTAGAAAACTTGAAGATCCAGACGTTGCGCAAGTTCTCTATCCTCTCATGCAGGCGTTAGATATCGCGCATCTCAAAATAGATGTAGCGGTCGGAGGAATGGATCAGCGGAAGGTTCACATGATCGCCCGCGAAAAACTGCCGGATCTCGGATATCAAAAACCAGTCTGCCTCCATACACCGCTTCTCCATGGGCTCGATGGCGCGGACAAAATGTCCTCAAGCAAACAAAACTTTGTGGCTGTTGATGATCCACCGGATGAGATAAGGCGGAAAATACAGAAAGCATACTGCCCACCGAAGATCGTGGATGGAAATCCAGTGGTAGAATACGCCGAGCACATAGTTTTGGCAGAGCTCGGAAAACTTGAGATAGAGAGGCCGGAGAAATACGGGGGGAGACTCGTCATTCAAGATGTTTCAGAGTTACGCAAACTTTATTCTGGAGGAAAATTACATCCGGCAGATCTGAAGTCGGCTGTCGCGGAAGCCGTTGTTGAGATTTTAGAGCCGGTCAGACGGCATTTTGGAATCTATTGACCAAGGATAAACTATAAAAACACCACAAGCCTGTTTTTGAAGAAAGAGGTGAGAAGTTGGCCGAAACGAACGCGGCACCGTTGGGCTTAATGGGGTTTGGTCTGACCACGGTTCTGCTCAACCTCCATAATGTGGGGCTTATTCCCCTCACGTCTATGATTTTGGGAATGGGAATTTTTTACGGTGGTCTGGCTCAGCTTATCGCCGGAGTGATAGAGTCGAGAAAGGGAAACACGTTCGGAACTGTTGCCTTTTGCTCATATGGTCTTTTCTGGCTTTCGTTTGTGGCGTTGCTCATTCTGCCAAAAATGGGGCTGGCTGATGCGGCGAACTCGCATTCGATTGGAGCCTATCTGATTATGTGGGGGATTTTTACGCTCATAATGTCTGTCGGAAGTCTCAAAATGAGAAAAAGCGTTCAGGTGATTTTCTTTTCGCTAGCGATCTTGTTTTTCCTTTTGGCGGCGGCAGAGTTTGCTGGGAGCGAGATTTTGAAAAGGATTGCCGGAATTGAAGGCATTTTCTGCGGGCTGAGCGCGATCTATACCTCGGCAGGGGAAATTCTCAGCGAGGTTTATGGTTAAAAACATTACCACAAGAAACGCAGGCTAATTTAATCTTCTCAACTGGAATTATTTGGTGGCTGGTTATCGAAAATTGAGTTCTGGATTTTAAATAACCTTCATCAAACAATGTTGTGAGTATGTCGAACGATCACGAAGAAATTCAACTTGATGAGGGAATAATTCTTCCATTCTTTATAAAGAAACTTGGAGAGGGAGCCCAGTGGGAGATTTTTCTTGTTCGAGGGATTTTTACTTCAGAAAACGGAGATTTTTCTAAAAATGGATGGTTTTTAATAGAAGTTGGAGCAAACAGCAACAGACAGTACGCTACGATTATTGCGGAATTGGAAGATACTCTTTTATAGTAATTTGTAGTAAATTGTAGTGATGGTAAAATACACAATCGAAGTAGACGACAAGATTTGGAAAGAATTTAAAAAAATTATTACCAAAGACAAAACAATCAATCAAGCAATAGTAGAGCTAATTGTGGAAAGGGTGAAAAAACACAATAAAGAGGTGTTTTCACATGACGGAGAATAAAATCATTTTTGGCGACAGCAGATGCATGAAAGAGTTAGCGAATTGTTCAATTCATTTAGTGGTTACTTCGCCCCCTTATTTTAACGCACCTTTTGATTATCCTGGCCTGTTCAGAGATTATAATGAGTTTTTAGACATGATACAAGGTGTTGCGAAAGAGCTCAAAAGAGTCATGGCTCCTGGTAGAATAGCTTGCTTCGTTACACAGGATGTTAGGATAGATGGAAAACTGTATCCGGTGCCAGCTGACATAACTCGAATAATGTGTGAAGAAGGATTCTTATATCGGGACAGAATTATTTGGAAGAAACCAGAAGGATACATTCGTATAAGTCGAAGAAGCGGGGTCCTGATTCAACATCCTTACCCGATGTATTTTTATCCCGACAATATTTATGAGGAAATAATAATCCTTCAAAATGGAGAGTACGATTATTCAAAAGTGGAAAAAGAGAAATTGGTCGACTCTCGTATAAATCTTCAGGAATTTCAGAATGAAAAATGGTATCTTTCTGTCTGGGAAATAACCAATGTTCTTCCCTTGAAAAATAGGTTAGAAGAAGGAATAGCTGCATTCCCAGAGGAAATTCCGTATCGTCTCATAAAGCTTTTTAGTTTTAAGGGAGAAAAGGTTTTGGATCCGTTTTTGGGATCTGGAACCACGATGAAAGTGGCACTAGAATTGGGCAGAAAGGCTGTGGGTTATGAAATAGATTTGGAACTTCTCGATGTTATTAAGAAAAAACTACGGATAGGACAGAAAAGATTGGTTGACAGCGAGCCGGTTGAAATAATCATAAGAGAAGATGCAAAACATTTGAGGAAAAAATTACAGAACAAAGTTAAAAACCAGCGATCCGTAGCCGATGCTTTAGAGGCAAATTCTAAAGCTTATTAAGGTAGGGTTTAGTGGTTTCAATAGCGCCGAGTACATCCTCTGCCCAAACGCTAATCATCTGGTGCTTGGTCGTGTGATCACAGAAGCACAGTTTACCTCTAGCTTTTCCTTCGATTGTTTCTTTAAGAATTCCCTTAATCCTGATTGGAGTTTCTGAGCATAACTTGAACATCAATTGTTTTTCTTTTCCTTCAATTCTTGCAATTCCTATTTTCATACCAGCTTTTATAGAGGGGTGATACTCGATTCTTAGTCGAAGTTTTTCAACGATATTTGGTGCTAGTCCGTTTTCTATAGCTTTATTTCTAAGATATATGGCGGAAAGATCAAAGCAACCAAGACATAAACTATATCCCACAACAGGAATACCCAAGCTTTTCCCCTTTATTGGTGAGGCATAATACGTTCTTTCTTTACCTCCTTGTTGATTTTCAGAAACTGGATAAAACTGTCTCTTCTCTTGGCAAATGCTCGTCAGTGCTTCAACGATTTTATTTAGTTCTTCGATGTTTATGTAAAACATGGCCCAGTTTCTCCATTTGGCAGGATCCATCACACGAATCGAGGTCCTCTCGAGATGATATCTCTGGATATCAAAGTAGAAAAAAATTCTTTTTTCCTCGTCAGCTCCAATCCTAACATAAACTTCTTCTTTCGGTAAACAGTACGCTTTTGCTCCTTTTTTGTCTTTATGAATTGCAGGTTTCCAACCCAACTCTTCGGGAGTTTTTCCATACCATTCGGGAGGAATCAGACGTTCGCTTGTTATTGGTTCAGGAGTTTTTAACCATCCCCTAAAATTTGAATAAATTAATGGTATTGGCGTTTTTATCTTTCCTGATTTATCTGCGGGAACGTTAAACCCATGGGTGATTAGTTCTTCTTGTAATTCGAGAGAGCAAGGAAAGTAGATTTGTAAAGAATCTATCGGTAATTCCAAAATCCATTCAATCTTATTTGGGTCTTTCACAATTTTGGTTATTTTGTGAAGAATATAAATCTGTGAGCAAACCATCCACCAAGAGATGTATTACGATATTTGGAGCCGGGGGCCGGACTTGAACCGGCGAAAAGCGGATCTGCAGTCCGCCGCGTTAGCCTCTCCGCCACCCCGGCAACCAATCTTTCAGTACCTTCCGGCTCTTATTTCTTTTACGTCCTGCTCAAACTTTCTGTAAGCTTCGGTCTGTTTGAGCTTTTCGATATCCCGCCTGTATAAACCATCTGAGAGTTTTTGTCCAGTCCTCTTTTCCCACTCCTCGATTGAAATCCCCTGGCTTTCCATGTCTTTATCCCTGTACCACTCTGGAATCACGTTAAAGGCACAGAATGGCACAATTCTGTCGTCAGTCATGACGTAGTGGATGCAGCATCTCTTAACCCTCTCGATGTCATAATTGTAGAGATCCATGAAGTGCATCATCCCAATGAAAAGCGATTTCATATGGAACTTCCCAAGCGCATCGTAATTATGTCTGACGAAAATCTGGTAGAGGATTTTGTTTATGTCGAGATCTTTTGGTTTATTCTTTTTGTCGATGAATTTCCCGATTGAGAAAAGAAGTTGTAACTTGACTAAAGTCTTGCTCTTTCCGCTTTTCAGTTCTTCAGTTTTCTGCTTGAGATATTCAAGGAAGCCCTCCACATCTATAAACCTAGTTATGGGAACCATCTTTCCGTTATCTCTGAAGATATAGGTGGCGGCTCCGCAGGCGAAGTGTGAGCTCAACTCATACATCGGTCTGCCGGTCAGGGCTTCAACAAACCGGCTTATGATGAGAGCGGTCGGAACAGGGAAAAAATCTTCCATCGTTATCTGCCCATCCGTCTGCTCTTCAAGTCTTTCGATAACATCCGGAATCGTTATTCTGTATTTGTCTCTTTCATCCCTCGGCATTCTACCCACAAGCGAAACCGGTTGGAAGTTCACGCTCCTTATAATGTCGATGTTCTTGAAAGCATACTTTACGATATCTCCGACCTCATGATCGTTTACACCCCTGATGACGGTGGGAACCAGAACGATCCCAAGTCCCACTCTTCGAGCGTTCTCGAGAGCGAGCGGAAATTCCCAGTGGTTTTTTGGATTCGTCCGCTCGCTTACTCCGTCAAAGCTCAAGTAGAGTGTATTAACACCGGCTTCCCGAACAGCCTTAACAAGCTCAGGATTGAAGGCTAACCTGATTCCGTTCGTGTTCAGCTGGACGTGGTCAAAACCATAGGATTTTGCCAGCTTTATGATGTCGACGAGATCGTTGCGTAAACAGGGCTCTCCTCCAGTCAGCTGAACAGCGTTGCACGCAATCGGTTTCTCGCTTTTTAGAATCTTGAACATTTCCTCGATTTGAGAGATCGTCGGCTCGTAGACATAACCAAGACGCTGCGCATAGAAGAAACAATACCAGCAGGAAAGATCACATCTGTTCGTTAGCACAACATTGGCTAAGGTTGTATGGCTCATGTGGAGTCTGCAGAGACCGCAGTCCTCCGGGCAAACAGGCGCTTCTTTCGTTATCTGCGGGTTCTCAACTCCACGTCCGTCGATCGCATAGCGCTCAGCTCTCTTATACCACCCATAAGAGCCGAGATAAAGATCCTCGAATTCACCATGCTCCTGGCAGGACTTCTTTATCCAGACTTTTCCGTCGGATTCATAGATCGTTGCGGGTATTCTCTTGAGGCATTCCGGACAGACAGATGTTGTTTTCTTTATTTCCATCTTCGTCCAAATCAAAGGCGTGAACGAGCTTTTTTAAGATATAACAAACCAATCAGAGTATGAAAAGTATGAAAGATGTGGTGGAAGTGCTTAGGGATCTTGGTGTGACGGAATATGAGGCAAAGGTTTACGCGGCTCTTCTATCACTGGGTCCGGCAACGGCGGCCGAAGCGAGCTCCGCCTCAGGCGTTCCTTACTCCAAAATTTACGTAGTGCTCTCCAAGCTGGAAAACCGCGGATGGGTGGAAGCGCAGGGAGGACGGCCGGTGAGATATCTTGCAAGACCGCCGGCCGAAGCCTTGGAGATCCTTCTTTCGGAGGAGAGCAAAAGATTGAGAAAGCTGGCGGAGGAGGCAAGAGGTTCGCTGGAGTCCCTTTACAAACGTGGAGCGGAAATGAGGAAACCCGACGTATGGGTTATTAGGGGCTTGTCCTCTGTTGTCGGTAAAGCTGTTGAGATAATAGGGCATGCAGAAGCCGAAGTCCTAGTTTCGCTTCCATATCTACCTGAAGGTGGAAAGGAATTTCTATCAATTCTCTCTTTATTGGGAGCGAAAGGAGTTCACGTCAGAATTCTGTCGACCGGAGGGGCACGATTGAAGATGCCCGGAGTTGAGATCAGAAAGAGGGAAAGGCTTTTCGGTGGGGGGGTGATTGTCGACGGCAGAGAAGTTTTACTGATTCTTGGACAGCAAAACGATGTCATAGGGATATGGTCGAACGAGCCCGGCCTAGCGCGTTTTGCCGAAGAATACTTTAATTATCTCTGGAAGGGAGCAAAGGTGTTATGCGGGAAGTCACAAAGACGGCGAGGGAGATTTTCCGAGAAAAAGAAGATTTAGCTAAACACGTGATCTCCCTGATTAAAAGACATGCCAGAGAAATCGGGGAAACGATAAAGATAATGAACTTCTGCGGAACGCATGAGTGGACGACCGTTCACTATGGAATTCGCTCGATTCTTCCTCCGAATGTTGAGATGGTTGCTGGACCCGGTTGTCCCGTTTGCATAACGCCAGCCGGCGATGTGGACCTAGCCGTCGAAGCAGCAATGGAAGGTATTATTTTGTATACGTATGGCGATGCCTTCAGGCTGAGAGGGAGTAAAAACCCGTTCAGTCTCCAGGAGGCGAAAGCAGCCGGAGCAGACGTTAGGGTAGTTTACAGTTTTCTTGATGCTGTGAGGGACGCGGAAGTGCATGGAAGAGAGAGTCTTTTCTTCGGTATAGGTTTCGAGACAACTGCTCCTAGCTATGCAATCCTTTTCGAGAGCGGAAAAGTTCCGAGAAATCTGAAGTTTCTCTCCGCCTGTCGCCTGACCCCGCCCTCCATGAAGTATGTTGTGGATTTTCATGAGAAGAAAGGATTGTTTCCGATCAAAGGGGTGATTGCCCCCGGCCATGTCTCAACGGTGATAGGTGCGTCCGAGTGGGGATTTCTGCCAAAAGAATACGGGATCCCTGTTGTTGTTGCAGGCTTCGAGCCGGTGGATGTTCTTCTTGCCGTTGAGCGAATTCTTCGGATGATAAGCGAGGAAAAGCCAGGGATCGAGGTTGAATATCGGAGACTTGTAACTTGGGAGGGAAATGTCAGAGCGAAGAGAGCAATAGAAAAAGTTTTCAAAGTATCTGGTGCTCGCTGGAGGGGACTTGGAGAGATCCCTAAAAGTGGCTTGGTCTTGCGAGAGGAATTCAGCGAGTATGAAATGGCTGGCAAGGGCGGTGAACTCGTCGAGAAGATGCCTCCGGGCTGCAGATGTGCAGATGTGATTGTAGGCGCGGCGAAGCCATCGGATTGTCCGCTCTTCATATCCAAGTGCTCTCCAACCAACCCGATTGGCCCTTGTATGGTCTCTAGTGAAGGAACTTGTTCGATATGGGCGAGAGAAGGGGAAAGGAGGAAATGAAATGTGCTGGGGTGTTCCCGCTAAGGTTGTGAAGGTCGAGGGTCTTTATGCCCATGTTGATTTTGGAGGTGTAAAGAAACAGGTGCTGGTTGGTGTTGAGGACATTAGGGAAGGAGAGATAGCAGTTGTGCATGCCGGTCTGATAATTGGCAAGATCGATGAGAAATCTCTCGCCGAGAATTTAGAATTTTACAGGGAAGTGATTGCGGCAAACTTTATGGCAGAAGGTCTGTCCAGCGAGGAAGCAAGAAAGAGAGCAGAGGAAGAAATAAAGAAAATTCTCCAGAAATAGAAGCTTATTTAAATAATGAATTAAATTTTGTCAGATGAAGCCAAGGGTGAAAATTTATACAACTCCGACATGTCCATACTGCCAAATGGCAAAAAATTATCTGAAAAAACTGGGCGTTGAGTTTGAAGAGGTCAATGTCGCCGAAGACAGAGAGGCAGCAATCGAGATGATAGAGAAATCCGGGCAGATGGGAGTCCCTGTTATCGACATAGATGGGCAGATAATAGTTGGCTTTGACAGAGAGGCAATAAACAGGGCACTCGGAATCAAAACCTGAAGATTGAGGAGTAAAGATCTTTATTCTTTTCGACGATTGGGGATAACTTCGGTTTTTCGGCGAATTTCACTTTTAATCCCCTGATTATCACCACGGGTTTTCTTCCCGAAGTTTCCCCCATGATGAGCTCGGCGGCGGAGGCAAGAAGGTCGGCTAGAGAAATTAAGGTGATTCGCATGGGCCTGCCGAAGAGGTCAGGAGAGCCTCTGCAGTCGATAACCGGTTCAAAACCCGCATAACCGATTGCCTGTCCGATCGTTCCTAGCCTTAAGGGTCTAACAGTGCTGTCCGAGATCACGACCCCAACCCTCTTACCAGAGCGTTCTTTTATTTTTTTCATGATTTCGTTTGCAGCTTTGTTCGGATTGGAGGGGAGAAGGACGGCAAAGCCCGGCGGAGCGTTAGAGAGGTCGATCCCGGCGTTTGCACAGAGAAGACCACCCTTGAGGGTGAGGACTGCGCCCCCTCCTATTCCGAGGATTTCGTCTGCTTCTCTGATCACCATCTCGGCCAGTGGAGCAGAAATTTTAGCTCGTTTTGCAAGACTCTTTGCGCGAGGAGAAGGTCGAACATCTCTGAGTCTGATTATCCTCCCTTCTGCCACCGCAACGACCTTAGAACTCACGACGAGTATGTCTTCATTTCTGATGCCTCCAGATTTTTTAGAAGCTTTAAGAATCTCCTCAACGAGATCGTCACCTGGTTTTATTACCGGAAGCCGCAGTCCTATGATCTCTATAACGTCGCCCGCCATCAGATTCTGAACGTTTTCGAAAGTTATAATAACCTTCCTGATTGAGAAAAACTGAATGATAGAAGTCACCTTTCATGGACGCGGTGGTCAGGGAGCCGTAACGGCCGCTAGGCTTCTCGCCGAAGCCGCATTTTTAGAAGGAAAATTTTGTCAGGCTTTCCCGACATTTGGAGCGGAGCGGAGGGGAGCCCCGGTTTGCGCTTTCGCTCGGATCTCGGAAAATCCGATTAGGTTACGCAGCCAAGTTTATTCACCCGATCACGTCGTTATTCTAGACGCGTCTCTCCTTGGTGTGGTCGACGTTTGTGAGGGTCTCAAAGAGAATGGCTGGATAGTTATAAACTCCAAAGGTCTTCCGGGAAAGCTCGCTGGAAAGAACGTGGCAATCGTTGACGCAACTAAAATCGCCATAGAGGCGATTGGGCGTCCAATAGTGAACACGGCAATGCTCGGTGCGTTTGCAAAAATCACGAACGTCGTCAGTCTAGATTCGCTCATCAAAGTCGTAAACAAATATTTTGAAGGAAAAGGAGCAGTCGGGAATATGAATGCGCTGAGAATTGCCTATGAGGAGGTGAAGGTTGTTTGAAGCTCGAACCCGGCGCGGTCATAACCGAACCTGGGAATTCGGAGAAAAATGAAACAGGAGGCTGGAGGTCATTTAGACCAGTTATCAAGGATGAGAAGTGTAAGCGTTGTGGGATATGCTGGATGTTTTGCCCGGATATGGCTATATCCCCGAAAGAGCCTTACCAGATAGATTACAGATATTGTAAAGGCTGTGGGATTTGCGCAAACGAGTGTCCCTTCAAAGCCATTGAAATGGTGGAGGAAGAGAAATGAAAGAAGTTTTAACTGGCAACGAAGCCGCAGCTCTTGGGGCGAAGCTCGCAAGAGTGCAGGTGATTTCGGCATACCCGATCACACCGCAGACGGTTGTTGTGGAAAAACTCTCAGAGTATGTGGCGAATGGGGAGCTTCAGGCCGAGTTCATGAAGGTAGAGTCTGAGCACAGTGCGATGAGCGCTTGCATTGGCGCTGCCGCGGCTGGGGCTAGGACCTTCACTGCAACGTCTTCTCAAGGGTTAATGCTCATGAGCGAGATGCTATTTGTCGCCTCAGGTCTGCGCCTCCCAATAGTGATGGCGAACGCAAACAGATCTCTTTCCGCTCCGCTTAGCATTTGGTGTGATTGGCAGGATACAATGGCGGTTAGAGATTCGGGATGGATACAGCTCTACTGCGAGAACAATCAGGAGATTCTCGACTCTGTTATTCAGGCTTTCAAGATAGCCGAGCAAACTCTTCTCCCCGTGATGGTCTGTTATGATGGTTACATTCTTTCCCATACGGTGGAACCAGTAGACATCCCAGAGCAGAAGGAGGTCGACGATTTTCTTCCACCATATTCTTATCCGTTTATGCTAGATCCCGGGAAGCCAGTCACCTTGGGAGCCGTGGGAACTCCTCCGTACTACATGGAGTTTAGGTACATGTTAGATCAAGCCCTCTTAAGTTCAAAAAAAGTGATTACAGATGTTGGAGAGGATTTCGGACGGAGATTTGGGAGAAGATATGGACTTTTGGAGGCTTACCGGTGTGATGATGCGGATTTTGTTATTGTCACGATGGGGTCACTTGCTGGAGCGGTTAAAGATGTGGTTGATGATTTGAGAAAGAAGGGTAAAAAAGTCGGTGTCCTGAAGCTCAGATCGTTTAGACCATTTCCATCAGACGAGCTAGCGGAGGCACTTTCAAACGTTAAAGCGATCGGTGTGATGGAGAAAGACATTTCCCTTGGAAGTTTCGGAGCTCTCTTCCTAGATGTTTTGGCTTCTCTTTCTTTGAATGAGGTAAGGTTACCTGCGGTCAATGTCATCTGTGGTCTGGCAAATAGGGATGTGACTTCCGAAGATATTGTCAAAGTTTTTGATATGATCGAGGATGTCGCGTCAAAAAGAAAGTCTGTGAAAGAAACTGTCTGGCTAGGTCTGAGGAAGGAGCTTTTGGAGGGGGAGGAAATATGAAGGCGTTTCCTGAGGAAGAGCTGATAGCGAGAGGCCACAGGGCCTGCGCCGGCTGCGGAAGCATTCTTGCCCTCAGGCATGCCATGAAAGCTCTAGGAAAGAACACCATAGTTGTTGCCTCCACCGGCTGTATGGAGGTTGTAACTTCTCCATATCCGGAAACATCTTGGAAGGTCCCTTGGATACACGTTGCTTTTGAGAATGCTGCGGCTGTTGCTTCCGGAATAGCGAGGGCGTTAAAGGTGAGGGGGAGAACGGACGTGAAGGTTGTGGCGATTGCGGGAGATGGGGGAACGGCAGATATAGGTATTCAAGCCCTCTCCGGAGCGGCGGAGAGAAACGAGAATATTATCTACATATGTTATGACAACGAGGCCTATGAGAACACGGGGATACAAAGGAGCGGGTGTACGCCTTTTGGGGCTTGGACGACAACAACGCCGGTTGGAAAGGTTATCAGAGGGGAAGACAGACCGAAGAAGGATATGCCAGCGATCATGGCCGCTCACGGTATCCCATATGTTGCGACGGCTTCGATTGCCTATCCTCTAGATCTGATAAAGAAAGTGAGAAAGGCCATGGGAATTGAGGGAACCTCTTACATACATATCCACGCGAGTTGTGTTCCAGGCTGGAGAATTCCTGAGAACAAGAGCGTGGAGGTTTGCAAAATGGCGGTTTTGAGCGGAGTTTGGATTCTTTACGAAATCGAAAAAGGAAAAGTGAATGTGACATTCAAACCGCCTAAACGTATTCCTGTGAGAGATTATCTAATGGCACAGGGAAGGTTCAGACATCTGAGCGATAAGGAAATAATAGAAATCCAGCGAATGGTCGATGAGCAGTGCAAGAAGTTTGGAATAGATTGATGTTTTTCAACTCAACTGGAAGCTTTTAGTATAGCTTCACACACCCTTATTGCTTGTGAAGTTTCCTTAGGGTCGTGAGTTCTCACAGCCGATGCTCCGTTGATTATAGCCATGATTGTAGCTCCAAGTGAACCGGCTAGCCTTTCAGCTGGATCGTCAAGTCCAAGGATTCTTCCGATGAAGGATTTTCTCGAAATTCCAACGCAGATCGGACGCCCAATTTTTTTCAGTTCTTTAAGTCTTGCTATGATTTCGAGATCTATCAGATCCGTCTTCGCGAATCCTCTCTGTTTTTTGAAGGCTTTTCCAAGCTTCTCAAGTCTAGCGGGCCAAGCGCCTATCGCGGGGTCGAGGGCAACGTTGGAAAGTCTAACTCCACTCAGTCGGCAAATTTTCAGGCTCTCTTTCCAAGCGGATTTTATCTCTTCGATTGTAGTCGTATCTCCCGGGTTCCTTTTTGCGGCCATCAGAATGAGCGAGCAATCGTATTTTGCGGCAACTTCGGCGACTTCCTTGTCTCTTTTTAACCCGCTTATGTCGTTTATTATCTCCGCTCCGGCTTCAACCGCCTCTTCAGCAACTTCGGAGAATTGTGTGTCCACGGATATTGGAACGTCCAACTCTCCCGCAAGCTTTCTGACAGTGGGTATCAATCTCTTTCGTTCTTCGTCTATAGATATCTGAATTGCTCCGGGTCCCGTTGCCCTGGCTCCGACGTCGAGGATGCAGGCGCCTTCTTCGACCATTTTCTCCCCAACTTTCAGAGCGTCTTCGACGGAACGTGCAACGGAACCTTGATAGAAAGATTCGTGGCTAAGGTTGATTATGCCAATCACCGCGACTGGCAGACCGTCACCTATCTTTATTCTCCCAAGTCTTGCCCTGTTTTTCATCAAAGTTATTCTACTTTTGTGGCTGAAATAATATTGATGACAGAGGTTTTGAAAGTGAATCCTCTGAGACCGGAGAAAGAGGTAATCGAGAGGGCGGCCGAAATTATAAGGAGAGGGGGAATTGTCGCTTTTCCGACCGAAACTGTGTATGGGCTGGGAGCGAACGCTCTTGACGAGAATGCTGTTAGAAAGGTCTTTGAGGTTAAACAGAGACCTGCGGACAATCCGCTGATCGTTCACATTTCGCGCCTCGACGACCTTTATCTTTTAGCGTCAGAAGTCCCAGAAATCGCAAACAAGCTTGTGTCTTCGTTCTGGCCAGGACCACTTACGATCGTGCTTCCGAGGTCGGAGATAGTTCCGGACGTGACGACAGGTGGTTTGTGGACCGTAGCCATCAGGATGCCGAGCCATCCTGTTGCTAGAGCTCTTATTGAGGCTTCTGAAGTTCCCATCGCCGCACCTAGCGCAAATCTGGCCGGAAAGCCAAGTCCCACATCCGCTTCACATGTTTTTCAAGACCTTGGTGGGAAGATAGATATGATTCTTGATGGCGGAGAGATAATCCACGGAGTTGAATCCACGGTTCTCGATTTGACGACTTCTCCACCTACTCTTCTCAGACCGGGACCGGTGTCAGTGGAAGAATTAGAAGCTCTCATCGGAAAGGTCTCCCTTCACCCAGTGGTTGTCGGAGAGTCTGAGGAGGTCCTTGTTGCAAAGTCCCCAGGGATGAAATATAGACATTATGCTCCCGAAGCGGAACTCGTCGTTATCGAGGGACGCCCAGAACTCGTACGCAGAAAAATGGAGGAAATTCTGCTCGAGAAAAAAATGAAGGGTCTGAAGGTCGGTGCCGTGGTGACGGACGAAATGGCAGACTTGCAGGTGGACGTTGTGAAGGTTGTTGGGTCTAGGAAAAACGTCAGGGAAATCGCGAAAAATATTTTCAGGGTTTTGCGTGAGCTGGATGCCGAGGGGGTTCGTTTCGCCGTGATTGAGGGTATAGAGCCGAAAGGAATCGGGCTGGCTGTTATGAACAGATTGGTAAAGGCTGCGGGCCACAGGGTGATCAGAGTGTAAAAATTCTTTTCGCTGTTTAACAAAAGTTAAACTTTTAAGGTAAAAATTTAGACAAAATGTTAGAGAAATATGCAAAGATCGGACACTGAGAGGAAAATTTTGCTCGAGCTGCTTAAGGATAGTAGTAGGTCAATAGTCGAAATCGCTCGGGCTACAGGGATTTCAAGGCAAACGGTTGCGGCAAAGCTGAGACATCTTAAAGGCAAGATTCGCTTTACGATAAGATTGAACTCCGCCGATTTGGGACTTTCGACTAGGGCCTACGTTTTTATTAAAGAGAAACCAGATCCCGTTCTGCGAAAAAGACTGGAAGACGAAGTAAAGAAAATGAAAGAGGTCGGGAGATTTTACAGGCTCTTTGGGAGATACAGCAGCGTGCTAGAAGTGCTTGTTCGAAATGAGGACGAGCTCTCCGGCGTCATTCAAAAGATTCACAGGCTGGGAGGAATCGAGGAGACGGAGACGTTTATCGTTCGTGGCGTGGTGAAGGAAGAGCCCGAGGAGCCCTTCATAAGGGTTCTTCAGTGTGGGTCTAAGTGAGATCACCACATGCGCAGAAGGTCTCGTAAATGATGTCGTAGAGTTCTTGGAATCCCTCGCAAGTCTTTGCGCATATTCTCGGGAATCTGGCTGGAGGTAAGAATTCCATTAGAATTTTGTAAAGTCGCAGGGCGAGGTCGACTTCAACGCCTCCGATTTCTCTCTCGAGATTTTTCTGCAGGAGCTGGGCATCCGCTAGAAGTGCCTCCATTTCCTTTTTTGCTTGATCAATTTTGTTTATCACTCCAATAGTTTTTACTCCGAGCTCGAGACCGATCGAGAGTTCCAAGAGACGCGCGAAGACTATGTCTGTTGAAGTTCGCATAGTTTTGGCGTCCAGGAGGAAAACTGCGACTGTTACTCCATCCAGATGTTTTATGAACTCAGCTCCGCCATGGAATAGAAAAATTTCCATTTGACCTGGTGTATCTATTAGCCTGATATCGGCGGAGAATTCCCTCACTCTTTTAGAGAAATTTTCAGCGTTTTCCTCGAGCAATTCCGATACTCTTACCATTGCGCCGTTTGGTCCGAGTCCTTCTTCTCTCATGAGCTTTTCTATCGTGAACCACTCACGGATGTCAAAATCCGGACTAAATGGGAGACTTTCGCAGCCGGGATCGAGATTTATAAACGAAACCGACTTGCCAATGTTTTTCTTTATCCATTTTCCGAAACCCGATGTCAGTGTGGTTTTTCCAGATCCGGCTGTTCCTAGAATGACAATGTTAAGTGGAACCATTCATTCAACAAACGGTTTTTATTGTATTTTTAGTTTTGGTTTATTTCAGGAGCTTTCTACGGCTTTAATGGTCAACCGACCGTAGTAAATTCCTCCGAGCTGGTCGGGAGCTGTGCTGAGAGCTGGGAAGACGTTGTATTCGTCGTAGCTAATACCCACCGGTGGCTTTCTGAGATTAACAAGCCACGGGATCTTCTCAAGCACAGTTCTTGCAACTAGGAAGTTTTCATTTCCACTTTCTCCGATAGGCAACTTCCAGAACTGGATGTTCTCGATGTTATTGTCTCCTCCGGATTTGGCTAGATACATTCCTGGAATATTCTCGGGAACCGCATCGTTCTCAGCCTTTGCGTACAGGTCGACTGATACCGTTGTCGTTTCAAGAATTCTGATCCAATAGTTGTCGACAGGAGCTGGCGGTGTGACATTATGCGCGTTGACGCTTACTGTTCCCCAGTCGATGTCTCCTTCAATCACTATGTCAATAATGACTCCGATGGTCGCCATCAACTGTGCATGCTCTATATCATATGCGCCAGGCGGAGCAACGGTGACGACGAAGTATCTTGAAGCAGACCAATCGCTCCAGTTACCAGCATTGTCTTGAGCCCTCACACGCCAGTAGTACGTTCCGGGTGTTAGTACAACCTGATAAGATGAGGTATTGTCTGGAGTATTCTCATCAACCTCTGGACTTGAAAAGTCGGGATCGTTATCCACCTGTACGTGATATCTCTGGACGTAACCCTCGTTATCAATAGAGTCCTGCCAGTCGAGCGTCACCGGGCTCGTCACTGTCTTTCCATTTTCAGGAGACGTTAAGACAGGTACTGAGGGCGGGTTGTTGTCTCCACCAATTCCTCCATTAGACAGTCCCGGCCAGATTGCTCTGTACCTGTAGGCGGTTCCTGTGTCTCCAATTAGCGTTGTCGGTCTTGGCACCCACTTGTTTGTCTCCCACCTGAACAGAATTATCGAGTATGGAGTCAGATTATTTGTCTGTAACCAAGACTTTTCGACCGTGAAGGTTATTTCCACGCGGTCAATGTGATCAATGTTTTCTTTGTCTATGTAAACATACTTGTACTCCTTGACTGGTAGTGGTGGTAGCCAGCTATTTCTTTCCATCAGATCTGCGACTTTTATCCCCACATTTGTTGCTCCCTGTCCCTCTTGCATATATATAGTTACGTTTTCAATTCTAACTCCAGTGGGGAAGATTGTAGCACTTCCACCCGGGGGTATGTTTGAAATTGTGTGTTCCGAGAAGGATTCCACATTGTTTTCCTGATTAACGGTGAGAGTCAAAGTGTTTTCCCTCGTGAGCGCTCCTGAGACCCCGCGGACGGTTATGTTGTAAACACCCGCCGGCTGGAATGGTGTAACTCTGAGTTCAAACGTTGACGAGAAGTCCGGCGTTCCGCTTTGTGGAACGAAAGAAACTTCTATTCTAGAAGGAGCGTCAGGCGCCGACAGAGTAACTGTTCCGCTGAAGCCTCCTATCGCGTAGACGTAAACCGTCACCTTCACGTTTTCTCCTCTGTTGACACTCGTTGCACTAGGACTGATCACGATGTAAAAATCAGCGGCAGAAGTTACTGTGGCGGACCCGGAAAGCTGCTGTTCTGGAGCTCCGACGCTTCCCACTATCGAAAGCAGAAGAAGTGTTGAAACCGCCAGAGATATCATTTCTCTTCTCATACGCTCACCCTCACGTAGAACGTATTCGAATAGTTCCCGGGAGTCGTATCGCTTGGGATGACGAGGAACCAGTAGATGTTTCTTTGTACCCCCTCACCCCATCCAACATTCGACCAGAGTGACTGCCAAGAGGTTGAGATACTCAGATCATAGGGCTCCTCTCCATTCTTGTCTGCCTTTGTATTGCTCAGTTGCAGGGTCCCTGGACCCGACCAATCTCCCGCGCCCTTTACGTCGATGTAGAAGTCTTTGTTTGATGTAACCGTTGCGACCGTGGGGTTCTCAGATGCTCCAACAGTCTGTCCTTGCTGGCCGCTGAATGTCAGGGAGGTGTCATCCAAGCTGAGTTCTATATAAACGCTTACCGTGAATTTGTCTGTAAATGTGTTTTCGCCTTCCAAATTACCCGCGTCCACAGCCTTCGCCCACACGTTCCAGCTGACTGGCTCGGCAACCTTACCGAGCTTTACTCTGAATGTCCAGTTGTCTTCAGTTAAATCGTCATTCCCGGCGGAGCATCCGGCTACGATGAGGTGTGCGTTACCTGGACCCGGACCGACCTCCGTGAAACCTGTACCTCTAACCCACTTGAACGTGTAATGGTCGCGCACGCTATCGGAAGCATCCTTTGAGACGGATGAGCTGTAGAGGACAAGCCAAACTTCATTCACGTTGTTTAGCTTGTTTAAATCTCTGACAGTAACTTTGACATCGAACGCCACGTCTGGGCTGACGTCGGTCGGTGTGAAGACGGCAAGAATTTCAGGTGCGACGTTCGGAATTGGCTGGTAAGCTATCAACCAGCTGCGGTCAAGCGAGTCCTCATACATCCGTCCGATTCCTGCATCTCTTTCCTCATGGTCTTCGTAGTAATCAATCTTACTTCCGTCTTTCAGGATGAATCGGTACCACCAATTGTCTTCTTCCATCGGGGCCGGCAGGGTGACCTCCCACCAGTCGAAGCCATTCTCAGTGATGGCCTTCGTCATGTTGAAGATTACTTCTTGGGATGCTTTGGACTTCCAAACTCTGACCTGGGCGTTTTCGATGTCATTCTCCCAAGTTCGGATTCTAAGCCTGATCTGATCAGTTCCTGCGTTGCTTTCTCCAAAATTATCGCGTGGCGTGCCAACAGGATACTTATAGAACGAATTTCTCGAGTCGAAGAAAACGCCGTCCCACCAGATATCTCCATCGATTGAGGCCGTTGGTTTAGTTCTAAACCAGATTAGATAGTCGTTTCCTGTAGGCTCATCTGACATTGCACCCCATCCTCCCACTCTTGGCCAATCATCTTGGTAGTAGCCAATATCGTCCATATCCTGCAAGACAAATCTGAACCACCACTTGCTTTCAGAGTCAGGTCCACTGATCGTGGCTTTCCAATAATCATAGTTTTCATCGGAGCTTTCCTTCTCCATATTCACGATTACCTCTTCACCAGTCCAAATTCTTATCTTTACATTCTCCACGTCGTTGCGGAACGTCCTTATTCTGATGGTAACAGACGACCCAAGCGGAAGCATGTTGCCTGTCACGTTCTCCGGGTAGGTGGTTATGGGTTCACCAACTGGTGAGAAATAGTATGAATCGTAGGAGTCGAAGAAGACGCCAGCCCACCAGATGTCGCCGTCGATTGTTGGCGGAATTGTATCAATTTCAAAGCTCCAGATATCGGACTCATTTTCTCCGGCTGCGTTTATCGCTATAACCTTCCAGTAATAGACACCGTCCGGTAGTTCAGTTGTTGGCGTATAAGAGGTCGTGTTTGCAGGCAGGATGACGTCTATGGCTGGAGATCCAAAGTTCTGATCGTCGTCTACAAGCAACCTGTAGTTATCTTCGTTTTCACAATCCTGCCATGTGAATGTTGGTGTGTTGTCCGATGTCACCGATCCGTTTGCGGGTGACTGCAGAATTGGCTTTGTGGGCATGCGTGATTCAAAGGTCACAAAGTTCACTGTCGGATCTAGAGCGCCAAGGTGGTTGTACTTCCTCACGAAGAACCAATCGTAGTAATAGGATGAAGTTCCTCCACCATCCCAGACGCTGAGCTTGTACTTGTCAGCTCCTGTTGACCAATTCCCCTTTGTCCAATCTCTAACGTTTTCTATGAGCTCTCTGTACATGGAATCGTCTCTTCCACGGTAGAAGTTCACGTTCAGTTTGTCTGTACCATACATTATTATTTGTCCTATGTAATACACATCGGCTTCCCGTGGAACATCTGCACCCCAAACTCCATCGGCAAAGAATCTTACCTTACTTCCATCCCAGAATATCATTGCAGTTTCTGAATCCCCCCATGTTCCGGTTATCCTGACTCCTCCTCTCCATGTCGATGCATTCTTTATTCTGAATTCGATTATCCTCTGCGTGTTTCTCTCCGTTGTTGGGATTCCTTGTTCGGGTCCGTGGTCAACATCTCTTCGAGCATCCCCATAATCTTCCAAACAAATCGTGGTTGCATAGACGTTAACACCCTCTGTGGAAAAGCCCCACTTTGTCCAGTCTCCGTTGTCCCATCCCCCATCTCCCCCTCCGAAGTCTGTGAAGAATATGAACGTGTCTTCACCGCTTTCGGCACTCAAAGCCCCAGTGCACCCATAATACATGTAGATAGCATTGTCTGCTGAGCTGAACTTTTTAACCCATGCCGTCGGAACCGCACTCATGTAGTTCGCCTCGTTCTTCTCGATCCAGAAAGGTAGGGGACCGCTCGTCTCATTCTCAAGGAATCTTATGCTTGGATACATGCTCTGCGGGATATCCGACGGAATTGGTATCCTTATCTGGAAGTTGTCCGGGAAGGGTCCGCTTATCTCAATCTTTCTTCTGTATGCGTACTGCGGTAGGAACCAGTTTGTTAAATAAGTTTCCTCAGGTCCGACACTTGTTGTTGGTTCTGTTGCTGCATATTTCCTTATGAAGAGCCAGTCAAACCAGTAAACCTTTTGTTGGTCCCAAACTTGAAGGTTCAGCTTGTCCACATAAGTGGTATCACCACCTCCAGAGTAATACCAGTCTCCGGTTTTTTCAGGAGATACCCAGACCACTTCCCTGTAACTTCCGTTATCGCTTCCCCAGTAGAACGTAGTTCTTAATTTGTTTGTATCATACAGGTCAACTTTGGCTATATACCATCTTGAAGGAATTCCGGTGTATTCTGTTCCGTCAACCCAGAATCTAGGACCGTCGAATATGCACGCTATCTCCTTCTCGAAGCCCGGCCCGGTTAGAACAAGACCCCCTCTGTAGCTTTCCTGATTCCACATCTTGAACTCAATAGTTGTAGGCATCTGTGCAAACCACATGCCTGGTTTGTTTTCTATCTTTCCTCCCCTTATCCTGATCTGGTATTCGCACCATGTTATGTCACGGGAAACGTTCGTATCTCCCTCGTTCCAGTTATAATTCCTCGGTCCGATATCTGTGAAGAATAGAAAAACGTTTTCTGCATTTTCAGCACTTGTCACCCATGGATTCCCATAGTACATCCAAATCTCTGAGTCAGAGTTCTCAAGTCTTCTAACCCAAGCCACGTTTGTCTTTGTGCTTCCGTCGTTCTCAATCCAGTAAGGCAGAACTCCACCGTCTGCACTCTCAAGGAACCTTATGCTCGGATACATTCCCTTCGGGATGTCCGACGGGATGATGACCTTTATCTGGAAGTTCTCCTCATGGTTTCCGCTTATCGTGATTTTTCTTCTATACGGCCAGTTCTCATTCCACCAAGGCGCAACATCAAAAGATCTCACTGTCGAGTTTTCACCGTAGTTTCCATACGCATCTTGAGCTCCAACCTTCCAGTACCATGTTCCGGTTGGGAGGGTTGGAGTCTGCCAGGAGGTTGAAGTTATCCAATCAGATGTGTACTCAACATTTGAGAAGGTTGGGTCACGCGTCAGATAAACTTTATATTTAACTGGACGGCTGTGATCGTCAACGGAGCTCCATGAAAGGGTCACAGGTGTCACATAGAACAATGCATTGTTCTCGGGGGAAACGAGCGAGGGTGCATCCGGAGGAGTAAGATCCATAACCCAATATCTCACCTTTCCAGCATCATCACCGCTCGAGATGAACTGAACTCTGATTTTTATGTTCTCCGTCCTGTTCGCCGGGAACTCTACCTTTATGTTCTTCGGTGCTTCATCAAAGGCTCCTCTATAAGCGACTCCATAATGCGGCATCGGCTGAGGTGTTCCTTCAAATTCCCATCCCCAATGATAAACATACCAAGTGTTTCCCATCACTATCTTGAAGTTTTCAACCCTCGGTCCCGTAACTGTGTAAATCCCACTCTCCCAGTTGTCATTCCATGGGTCTGAACCGAGGAGGGTCATATCTTCCCAGAGATCCCAGTTGTTGAATGTCCCCGGAACGTTGTAGGCGAGTCTCTTATAGACAGCACCGGCGGACCAAGGAGATCCTCCAAACCAGAATTGAAAAACGTAATCACCTGTGACTGGAACATCGCCACCTATGTTGCTTCCTGGAGTTTGGAGGGTTACACTTCGAGGATACCCATAGTTGGTGGATGCCTCTCCCCACCATTGATCCCACCAATCATCAACAAATATCTTAAATTCGATAGTGCCTGGTCCGCTTAACCCTCTCACTCTTTCCCAGACCTGACGTTCACTCCAACTATAAACGTATGACATCGGATCGGACAGATCCCAGCTGTTAAACGACCCACGTACGTATGGCTGCGTTGGATTCGCTCCCACAGAAGAAATTAAAAGAGATACTGTAATCACTCCGGCAAGCGAAAGGAAAATAGCATATACTATCCAACGGGAAGTGTATCTTTCCTTCACGGAGCTCCAAAAACCTTTAGTAACGACCCCTATATAAAATCTTCGGTAAAACCGGATATTGAGGTCGATTTATAAATCCCAAGATGTTGGTTTCTTTTCACAGTTCCTTAGACATGTACACGTTATCTTTTCTGAATCCCAATCTACGGTAGTACTCCCTCGTGCCAATCCCGGCCAGTACAGCAATTTTCCGAGCACCATACTCCTCTTCCGAAATTCTTTCAGCCTCCTTCAGTAGGGTCTTCCCAAGACCTCTGTGCTGCCACTCCCCCTCTTCAGCGCTCAACCCAACAGGGACAAGCTCTCCGTACACATGGAGCTCTCTGACAATAGTTGCGTTTTTCAGTTCGGGCCTATGTGCATGCTCCGATGGAACACGGAGCCTCAGAATTGCCAGAAGAACATCCTTTTCTCTGTCCTCTATCGAGAGAAAAACCTCCTCCCCGCCCGAAGCCTCATACCTCTCGATGAAGAGCTCAAGATTCTCAGGCTCCACTCCCGCATGCCCAACCTCCCTGCACCTTATACACTTGCATTTCTTTCCCTCAACCTCAAGTCTTCGTTTAACGATCTGTCTGAGATTCCCGGCTCTAACCCCGGCTTCGATGAGATCTGCCGGAATATCCCTCTGGATTCTCTGGATGCGAACCCATGCCGGTATTTCCTGCTTGATTTTCGCGAGAAGTTCAACTGCCTCCTCCGTCGTCATAGGTTTGAATTCTCCACGCTTCCAGAGTTCGTAGAGTTTAGTCCCTCTGAGAACTAGACAGGGATAAATCTTGAGAGCGTCGGGCCTGAAATCCGGATTTCTAAAGATTTCTCTGAACATCTCCAGATCCCGATCCGGGTTGGAACCAGGGAGTCCAGGCATCATGTGGTAGACAACCGCCATTCCCGCATCTTTCGCTATCCTCGTGGCCTCGATCACGTCCTCAACGGCATGCCCGCGGTTGATGATCTCATAAACGTCTTCGTAAATTGTCTGAACACCAAGCTCCACCCTTGTTGCTCCGAGATCAAGCATGAGATCCACATGGGGCTCTTTACACCAGTCCGGTCTCGTCTCAAACGCGATGTCGCTAATCCTGATTTTTGAGATCTCGGCAGAAAGCTTTGCCTTCTCAAGCGTTTCGCAGTTTTCCCCCGTGATCGCCCTCAGACATTCTTTGACGAACCATTCTAGATAATCTCGCGGGTATGCGGTCAGAGTACCGCCGAAGACTATCAGCTCAACCTTGTCGACTTCATGCCCGATTGCTCTAAGTTGCTCAATTCGATTTTTGACTTGAGAATAGGGATCAAAGCCGTGCTGTACAGCTCTCATTGAGGCCGGTTCCCTTCCCGTGTAGCTTTGGTTGACCCCAGCCTCTGGACCTCCAGGACAATATATGCACGGTTCGGGTTTGGGGCATGGGAGCGGCTTGGGCATGACGGTGATGACGGTTACTCCAGATGCAGATCTTACGGGTTTGAGCTTAAGAAGGCGGACAAGTCTTTCTCTTTCCTCCGGAGTGGCAACAGCTAGGATTTCCGAATTCTTTGGTATACGAGAGACCCCAAGCTCACCACAAATCTTCAACTTGAGCTTGGCTACATCCTTTCGACTCATCCTGCCGAGCTTTGGGATTTCCTCCAAGATTCGTCTGCAGAGGTCGGCACTCATCATTCAAGAATTCTGCTTCAGGATGATATTAAACCCGAGTCCAAAACTCAGCGTGTCCTAGGGCAAACGGTCGAGAAAAAACCCTTATCCTTTCACTCCTTAAATTTTCATTAGAATGGAAATCCAAGACGTCTGTAAAAAGTACAACCTTCCCGAGAAAATAGTGGAAATCCTCGGAGCAGCTGGGATAAGAAAACTCTTCCCACCACAGAAGGAGGCGATAGAAGCGGGAGTCCTTGATGGAAAAAGTCTGGTTCTCTCGGTTCCGACTGCAGCCGGGAAGACCCTCGTCGCCGAACTCTGCATGCTCAAGTCAATCCTGAAGGAAAAGGGAAAGTGCCTCTACGTCGTTCCCCTCCGCGCACTCGCAAGCGAAAAATATGAAGAGTTTAAGCAGAGGTATGAGCAGCTCGGAATACGCGTCGGGATAAGCACTGGAGATTTTGACACGGCTGACCCAAAGCTCGCGATGTATGACATCCTCGTCGCCACTTCAGAGAAGGTTGATTCTCTACTTAGGCACAGGGCGAAGTGGCTTGCCGACATCGTTACCGTCGTAGTTCTTGACGAGATACATCTCCTAAACGACCCGGAACGCGGCCCGACCTTGGAGATCTTGGCCACGAGACTCAGGCAGGTTAATCCTAGGCTCCAGATCCTAGCCCTCAGCGCCACGATAAGAAACTCGGACGAAATTGCCGAGTGGATTGGAGCGGAGCTCGTCTTGAGCGACTGGAGACCGGTCCCGCTTAAAAAAGGAGTTTATCTCGACGGCGAAATAATCTTCGAGGACGGAGAAAGAAGAAAGATAAAGGTTCAAGGTAGCGATTTGGAGACCCTCTCACATGATGTTCTTCAAGAAAAGGGACAGTTGCTCATCTTCGTGAACACTAGAAAATCTTCACAGACGGTCGCCGAGATTTTATCCCCAATTTCCCGTCTTTATCTCTCCCAGGAAGAAAAGCAGAAATTACGCGAGATAGCCAAGGAGATCGAAGGGGCTCTCGGGGAAACGACGAAAACCTGCCGTCTTCTCGCTTCTTGCGTCAGGGATGGGTCCGCCTTTCATCATGCCGGTCTCCACCACCTCCAGCGCAGGGCTGTGGAGAGAGGTTTCAAATCAAATTTGATAAAAATCATTTGCGCGACACCAACTTTGGCGGCAGGAGTCAACCTCCCAGCCAGAAGGGTCATCGTCCGAGACTATCGAAGATATGTGGAACCTTATGGTTTAGTCCCGATTCCTGTGATGGAATTCCACCAGTTCTGCGGGAGAGCCGGAAGACCACAGTACGACAAATTCGGTGAAGCCATCCTTATAACTCACTCCGAAGCTGAAGCCGAAGTCCTCTTGGAAGATTTCATAAAAGCTCCGCCGGAAAGGGTAACCTCAAAACTGGCTACAGAACCAGCCCTCCGCACTCATGTTCTAGCTTCCATCGCGGCAGGCTACGCAACGAACTGGGATTCGATGAGGGATTTTATGCGCAAAACTTTCTTCGCCTTTCAGTTTGGGGTGGAGAGAGTAGAATCCGTTGTTGAAAGAGTGTTAGACTTTCTCGAGAAAAACGAGCTGATAACGGTGAGAGGAGACGTACTCACTCCAACTCCCTTCGGAGAACTTACATCCGCTCTTTACATAGACCCGCTCTCAGCAGTCATAATCCGCGATGGTCTCAAACTTGTCTCGACAACCCCACCTTCCGATGTTGCTTTGCTTCATCTTATTTCGAGCACCCCCGACATGCCCCCTCTCTATCTCGGTGAGAAGGACTATGAGTGGCTCGAGCTGGAATACTCCTCCCACAGATCGGAATTTCTGGTTCCGGTTGAGGAGGAAGATCCCATCCTCTTCGAGCAGTTCCTCGCCAGTCTAAAAACGGCTCTGATGCTCAAGGCTTGGGTTGAAGAAGAAAGGGAAGATGACATTCATGAAAAGTTTGGTGTTGGAGCAGGAGACATAAGGAGAATGGCGGAGACGGCCGAGTGGCTCCTTTACTCCTCCCATCAGATCGCCAAACTCTTTAAAGTGAAGCCAGCTCTAAACCCCCTTCGCAAACTCACCGAGAGAATAAGGTATGGTGTGAAAGAAGAACTCCTTGAACTCGTCCAGCTTGAGGGAATAGGAAGGGTCAGAGCGAGAAGCCTTTTCAGTGGAGGTTTCAAAACTTTGAAAGACATAGCGAAGGCTTCGGAAGCGGAATTGGCTAGTCTCCCCTACATAGGCAAGGAAATCGCAAGAAGCATAAAACGTCAGGTCGAGACACTCACTTCTTGATCTTCATTCGATTTATCAGGTTCTTCAGGAATTTTCTCCACTCCTCTTCGACATCCGGTGGTATGGGTCCTTTTCCGATCCCACCCTCATCGAGGTAGTAAATTTTTCCGTCTTTTTCCCCGAAATTGGACAGCTTCATGTCTAGGACGAACCCAGCTCTCGCCGCTCTCTCAACGAGTTGTGCGATTCTTGTGATGGACACCCGCGTAATTTTGACTGGCTCCACATACTCGTGAAACGAGACAACAACCATTTTCAAGCTGTTTCCAGACCTCAAACCCGTAACAACCGCTCCGTAAAACTCCGGCAGAAAATCGAGCTTTTTCCTTAGCTCCAGATTTTTTTCAACGATTTTCCTGGCCAGCTCTTTTGCATCACCTTCACAGCTGTGAATTTTTAGAACGTAGTCTCCAACTCTGAGGACTGACCGGTAAAGTCCACGTCCCACTTCTTTTTCATCTCCGCGCAGGCATATCAGCTGGGAAGCCATAATGCTCAACCGAAACCTGTTCACAGACGGTCGGTCCGTCTCTTTCTTTATCTCTTGAAAACCTGTAGAGAGTCCCACTCACCGCCGCTTCGAACATGGGATCATGCGTTATCAGTATTATCTGCCTGACGATTCCGGGCAATCTCTCCCTCATAACTCTAGCGAGCTCCTGCACGGATCTTTCGTCAAGGTTGTGTGTAGGTTCATCGAAGACAATCCACTTGAGATTCGGGGCAAAGAGAATGGCTAAGGCAACTCTAAGCGCCAGACATGCGACAGTTCTCTCACCGCCACTTGCAACCCCATCGACGTTTATCCACTCCCCTCCCCTTCTTCTCAACTGCAAAACGTAGTCGTTCTCCTCTGAAAGCAACCTGATCCCAGTGTAATCTCCATATGGGTAGAGATCCGCCCACAGGCTGTTCATTATCTCGTTCACCTCGTTCAAAAATTCCTGCCTCATCTCCGTTTGTACCCTCATCACAACCTGCTGTAGAGCTTTCAAGGCACCGGATAGAGCCAGCCTCACCTCAGCCTCCTTCTCCCACTCTTTGATTGTTTTCCTTTTCTCTTCGATTTCTTGGATTTCCCTCTGCAGTCGATCGATCTCTTTCTCTGCATTTTTCACATCCTGCTGAACTCCACCCAAGCATTGATGGAGATCTCTGCTTTTTTCCTCAAGCTCGGAAAGCTTTTTCTCATCAAACTCTAGCTTTAACTTCGTCAGCTGCTCTTCAAGTGCTTTAGATCGATTTACGTATTCTTCGATCAGCTTCTCTAGCTCTTTCATATCTCTTCTAGTTTTCAACACTTCTAGGATTCTGTTGATTTCTTTCTCGATGTTTTTCTTTTCGTTTTCAAGCATCTGAATTTCTTCTTCGATTGACGACAGTTCCCTTTCTATATTCGGAATTTCCACCTGAATTTCAGAGAGCTTTTCCCTCATCTCAGCAAGCTCTTTTTCTTTCAATTCCAGATCTGCGGTTTCACGTCTGAGAATCTCCTCCTCGTTTGCCTCCCGTCGTAGCTCACGAAGTTTCCCAGAAATTTCAGTCTCCTCATTCTCTAGCAGAGCGATCTTTCTTTTCACCTCTTCCATGTCTGCTCTCTTTTTGTCGATGAGGGAAACTTTCCTTTCTTCTGGTAGCGGATTATCGCAAACCGGACATGTACTTTCGGCTCGCCCAAGCTCGGCAATGGCATTAGAAAGCTCCACTTCTAGGTTTTTGAGTCGGCCGATTTCACCCCCAACACGTTTGAGTTCATTCTCCAGTCTTTCTATCTCTTCCTTCAGTTTTTTTGCAGCGAGTTCCTCAAGCTTTTTTCTCTTCTCACGTTTGACGACCAGTTCTTTCTCAAGTCTCTGAATACCGGCCGTCAGACTTCTACCGTCAGCCAGCAACTCGCTTTTTTTCTGGATGAGTTTTTCTTTTGTTTTGTTCTTTTCCTCGATGAATCCGCTAGTAGTTTTGAACTTACTTTCGAGTTCATCCTTTTTTGAAATCAAAAAATCTTCTGAAACATGAGCCATCTCTCCAAGTGTTTTTCTAGAATTTTCAAGCTGGTTTTTTGCCTGTTCTATTTTTCCCTCGATCTGCCAACGCTCCGTTTTTATTTCCGAGATTTTCTTCTCAATTTCCTTCAAGCGTTGTTGTTCTTTATCAATCTCGTCCAGCTCTTGCGAAATCTTTGCAAGCTCGCGCTTTTTCAGTTCATACTGCTGCTTTATTTCTTCCAAGTTTCTTTTGAATTCCTCAAGCTTTTGAAGCCGCTCATCTTTTTTGAGTGTCTCAGCTTTCTTCTTTGATTCTTCTCCTAAAATTTCAAGCTCTCTTGCCAGAGATCCAAAACCCTTTCTAACCTCCTCAAATTTCGAAAGTCCCAGAAGTTCATCTATTTTTCTTTTCCTGTCTCCAGCCCGCAGCTCCAGAATATAATCGAGCCTATTTTGTTCTGAGTAAACAGCTCTTTCATAAACATCCCTAGTTATCTTCAGAATCTCGCAAACTTTTTCTGTGACCCTTTCAGTACTCCCGCTTATCACCGTGCTCCCATCGGCTTTCCTGAGCTCGGCCCATGTCGTCCCTTTCCCTCGCATGATCGTCCTTTTGACCGAGTACTCAACACCATCTGGAGAGATGAATCCGACCTCGACCTCTCCTCTTTGCTCATTCTTCCTTATCAGATCCTCCAGTTTCACTTTCTTACTTTCAACATCCGAAATCATCCCAAAGAGCGCAAACTCCACAGCCGTAAGAACTGATGTTTTCCCGCTGCCGTTTGGTCCAACCAGAACGTTTGTCCCCTCCTGAAATCTGAGGTGGGTGTCTGCATGCGATCGCCAGTTCTTTATTTTGACCTCGAAGATCATCCGGAACCACCACGAACGAGCTCAGAAACGAGTTCATCCACCATTTTTTTGGCTTCTTCCTCTTTTTTCGCAGCGAGCAACTCAAATAGTCCTCTCATGTCTAGCATCTGAGCGGCCGGAATATCTTTAGCATATTCCAAAAGTAGGAGTATTCCCCTTTCCTCGATGGGAACACCTTTCTCTCTCATGCTCCTCAGCGCAGCAATTCTCTCCTCCAGACCCTTTGCGGTCAGTCTGTCGTGGGATATCTCTAGGATTGCTTCTTTGCCAAATTCTTCAACTAGAATGGATGGATCAAAATCTATTTTCGCCACACCATTTGCCAGCGTTCCCTCCAATCTCAGTTTTATTATCGGAATCTTCTCCGTGTTCTTCCGTGCTCTTTGTAGCAACTCCTTTACCTTATTCCTGCACGTGGTGTAGATTTGTTCAAGTGTAGCATCTCTAAATACCAATCTTTCGTAAAAGAAATCTCTTGGAGACCTTAGCTCGACGAACCTGCGCTGCACGATTTTCCCATCGATGTCAAGTATATAGAATCCCTTTGGGTTGCCGGCTTCTATGTCCGAAAGCTGCGTCCTCTCTGTGCTTCCCGGAATAAGCAAAAGTCTGTTATGGACAGTAGCCTCAGCCCGATAATGAACGTGTCCATCTAGATAGAGGTCAAAACCTGTAGGCAGGTCAGAGAACTGAATGCTTGGTTTTTCCTCAGAGGAAAAAGTGAAGCTCCCTATCGACTGATGTAACAGGAGAACGTTAAATGAGTTCTCCACCGGTTTTGGATTCCAAGCCTTTATCGTCGGCAAAAGATCTCTTTCTGGAACATAGCTCAGCCCGTGTAGTGAAATTCTTTCCCCATTTTTTTCAAAAGTCACAGAATTCGCATTAAGCAATATGAGTTTTCCCGCAGCCTCGAGCGCCTCAACGGGATTTTTTTCACCTCTTGCTCTTCTTTCGTGGTTTCCAAAAATCGCCACGAGCGGAATACCACGCAAAGCTAGCGGAGAGATAGAATCTTCCGGTTTATCAATTGTCTCCACGAGTTTTATCCCACTATTTTCGGCGAGCTGGGGAGAGGTTAGAATTCGAAGAGCTCTAGCCCAGCTCTCCAAGCTTGGCTTACTTCTATCGAAGATATCTCCCAAAACCAGAATAAGATCAGCTCCGGATGTGATGGCTTTTCTAAGAGCCTCCTCTGCCTGGTCGAAGGAATCTTGTTCACGAGTAGTTCCAGATTTCACTCCGAAATGAAAATCAGACATTACAGCGATTCTCATCAGAGTAAAATTCACGCGAAGTGCTTTAATTTTTGCTTACGTGCCGGATTAAAACCCAAAAAGGAGAAATTAACATTGATGACGGAAATTTGGGTTGATAAACATTCTCCAAAAAGCTTGGCTGAGGTCGTGGGGCAGGCAGCCGCGATCGAGAAGATGAAAGCCTGGGCTAGAGAGTGGAAAAAGAAAACCCCAGCGAAGAAAGCCTTGCTTCTTTACGGACCACCGGGAACTGGAAAGACGATATCCGCAATTCTGCTTGCAAAAGAAATGGGGTGGGAGTATGTGGAGATGAATGCAAGCGACGAGCGGACGCTTTCCGCGGTTAGGAGAATTGCCGGAGAAGCCTCTAGGGCCGGGACTCTGTTTGAAGGAGCGGCTGGCAGAAGACTCCTGATAATCGACGAAGCAGATAATATTCACGGAACTGCAGATCGCGGCGGTTACGCTGCTCTTAGAGAAATTCTCAACGAGACGAGAAACCCAATAATTCTCATCGCTAACGATCTTTATGCGGTGCCGGCAGATATCCGTGCGCTCTGTCTACCTATCGTTTTCCGGAGGATTCAGAAACCACTCATAGTCAAAAGACTAGCAACGATAGCCCAGAGAGAGAAAATAAGGGCAGATCAGGAAGCTCTTGAAATGATTGCGAACATATCGGAAGGAGATATGCGCTCAGCCATTCACGATCTTCAGGTCGCAGCTTTTGGAAAGAAAACTCTCACGAAGGATGACGTGATAATTGCAAGGAGAAACCGTGAAAAAACGATTTTCGATGCTCTGAGCGCTATTCTCGGAAGTAAGAGTGCGAAAATCGCCAGAACCGCTTTGTGGGACGCAGATCTTTCACCGGACGAAGCATTTGCTTGGATCGTTGAAAACGTTCCAAAGGTTGTAAAGGATCCTGAGTCGCTTGTAAAAGTTTATGAAGTTCTTTCGAAGGCGGACAAATTTTTTGGTTATTCTAGGAGTTCGTACAAATTCTGGAGTTTTGCGTCAGATATGATGACTGCCGGTGTGGCGGTTAGTAAAGGAGAAGAGCTTCAATTCTCAAAATTCCAGCCGTCTTCGTGGATAAGGAAGATGGCACAAACAATGAAAACAAGAAACATTCGCAATTCCGTTGCCAAAAAGCTTGCGCGCAAATGTCATACCTCCTCCAGAGTTGTGAAAAAGGATTTTCTGCCTTATCTACCTATAATGCTTGGCGGCAAACCGGAGCGTTTACAACATTTGGCTAGAGAACTGGAGTTGAACGAAGAAGAAATAGAATTTCTCAAGTCGCTAAGGGCAGGGAAGTCATGAAAATTTCCAAAAAATTACAGTTTGGCAAGTTTGTTACGCCCATACCAGATAAGCAAAGACCCGTTTATCGTTGGTTTCAGCTGAAGGAGTCATTCTCGAGCCATCTCGTTCTTACGCTTTTAGATCTCTGGAAGCCAGACCGGAACTCGCTAGTTTTAGATCCTTTCTGTGGAGCTGGTACGACATTGCTCGCCTGCAAGGAGGCAGGATTGTCCAGCATAGGTTTTGACGTTCATCCTCTTTTTTTGTTCGCGTCTCGCGTGAAAACGTCCGATTATGATTTGGCGAGGCTTCACCAACTAATGAATGAAATAATCGCGGTTGAGGTAGAGCCCGGCGAAATCGCTCCAGAATGGGTTAGAAAATTCTTTCCGCCAAAAATCCCTGAACTGATCTTAAGTTTAAAGGAAAAAATTTTGAAGCTTGAAGAAAGGGAGAGAAATTTCTTTCTGCTTGCTCTTATGAAGGCAGCTCTTCATTGCAGTTGGGCGGAAGTAGACGGTGCAGTTCTCAAGGTTAGAAAGAGAAAGGTGAAGCCACTCTTAACAATTTTTAAAGAGGTAACCGAAGGGATGCTCGAGGATTTAAGGAATCTTCCCACAAAACCAGCGAAAGTAAGGATAGAGAGGTGTGATGCCAGGAGGATGAATCTTCCCGACGAGAGCATTGATATAACCATAACGTCTCCGCCATACTTATTCAAGGGTGAGTACATAAGAGCATACAAGATCGAGGAGTGGATTTTGGATGTCCAAACAAATATAGAAAGTTTCTTTGGTGGTTGGGCTGACGATTCAAGTCCAGAAGAGTATTTCTCAGATATGGCGAGATTCATGGAGGAACTTTTCAGAGTTTCTCGTTCTGCAGCCAAAGTCTGTTTGGTGATCTCCGACGGTTGTTCGAAGAGGGGTGTTGTGAAAGTGATCGAAAAGGTTTCAGAAATTGCCAAGGATGTTGGCTTCTCCGTGAAGAAGGCGATACTCGTCAATGAAAGATGGTGCACGACGCCATCGAGGCGGAAGCTCGGCAAAGCAGGGGAATATCTACTCATGCTGGAGAAAAAATAAAGAAAGGTTGTGGGATAATCTTTTTCTGGCATCGGTATGTCCAACTTCGTGTACATTCTTGGTCCGGCCGGCTGTGGAAAATCTACCCTAACAGCCGTGTTATACGAGACTATGAGAGCCGCAGGTCTGGAAGTTTTGTCCGTTAACTTAGACCCTGGAGCCGAGTGGCTTCCATATACGCCCGAGATAGACATAAGAAAGGATATCTCACTTCGCGAGGTAATGAGGGAGTTCAGGCTCGGACCGAATGGTGCTCTCGTAGTCTCTGTAGATCTCATCGTCGACCATATTCCAAAAATTAGAGAGATTATCTCAAAATGGAACCCCGACTACGTGTTGGTGGACACTCCGGGACAAATGGAGCTATTCGCGTTCAGGGATACCGGTCCAATGGTCGTGCGTGCCTTTACCGAGAAAGGTACTCCTCTAATTCTCTTTCTAATCGATGCATTTCTGGCCCGCAGCCCGAGCTCTTTCATATCGATGTTAATGCTTTCGACATCGGTTCTAAGCCGTTTCAGGGTAGCACAGCTGAACGTTCTGACAAAGGCAGATTTGCTCGACGAAAAAACCGTGGAGGAGATATCAGACTGGGTGAACAGAAAAGATGCTCTTTTAGAAAAGCTCGAAAGTGAGGAAAATCCACTGAACAGAGAGAACACAAAAATGATATTGGAGGCTGTAGAGAAGATGGGCCTAGCAGGAGAGCTGCTTCCGATTTCCGCAACTGAGAATAAAGGAATTGTTGAACTCGTGAGCTTGATCGAGAGAAGTTTTGCGGCAGAAACACGTCTGGACGTTCAAGAGGAGGTGGAAAAGTTTTGACTCGGCTTGAAAAGTTTGTCGGTGGCATGATCGGCGCCGCAGTCGGCGACGCGACCGGCAGACCTTTTGAAGGCTCTGCATCGGTCACAAAAGAAGAGATAGAAAAAATGATCTCATCCTCTTCGGTTTTGACAGTCACAGATGACACGCTGATGTCGCTAGATGTTGCAAGATCGATCGTGGAAAAAGGTAAAGTGGACCCAGATGATCTCATCGAAAAATTCGTTCTGAGTTATGACCCAGCCCGTGGTTACGGTATCACCACAACATTGGTTTTGGAAAAAGTGAAGAATGGGGCAGATTGGAGAGAAGTAACCAGAAAAGTGGCTGAAGGAGGTTCTTGGGGAAACGGAGCAGCCATGCGTGTCTTGCCAGTTGGACTTTTCTTTTGCGATGATATGACTGCCCTTTTCGAGGCAGCCGAGCAGTCGAGCATTGTCACACACTTTCATCCGCTCGCAGTTGAGGGTGCAAAGCTTCAGGCAAAAGCCGTTGCTCTTGCCGCCACCACGGATTTTTCGGAGTTCGACAGATTTGATTTCCTGAACTCTCTCGTCGAAGGTCTAAACTCTGAAGCCTACGTGGAGAAGCTAAAAAAGATTGAGGAGTTCTTAAAGCATGGAGCCTCTAAGAAAGAAGTAGTGTCTCAGTTAGGGAACGGAAGCGAGGCTCTGAACTCCGTCCCAACTGCGATTTATACGTTTTTGGCAAACGCCGGAGATTTCAGGGCAACGATTTTGCAAGCGGTCTCGCTCGGTGGCGATGCCGACACCATTGCAAGCATGAGTGGTGGAATAGCAGGAACTCTTCTAGGTATACACAAAATACCGGAGGAGTGGACGAAAAAACTTGAGATGCGAGAGGAGATCGAAAAGGTTGCAAAAGATCTCTTCTTCTCTCACGTGCGAAAGGTTCTTGGAGAGAGGTGTGAAATCTGTTTAAGCGAAGAAGCCGTCGAGGTCTGCAAACTCGATGAGGAAGCCGGCAACGATGTCTCTAACTTCATTCTTCTCTGTCGCACTTGCCGCAGGGAAATGGAAAGAGAAAAGGAGGAGTTCTTCGCAAAACCCAGAAAGTACGGGAAGTATCGTGCAATTTACAGGAAGGCGCATAAGAGAAAATGAACAACTAAAATCGATGAGATATGCGCATGGGGAAAGATTGCCCAAGATGTCTCAGATGGCTTGCCAAGCTAACAGTAGATTTAGCCTCTCATGACCCCAATCTGAAAAAGGAAATGATGAGAATGGCTGAGGAAATAATTTCGAGCTATCCACCCTCATCGGTTCCGTCTGATGTTTCCAACGAATTTCTCAAGATGATTTATAGAGTATCCAGAAACCCGGATCCGTTCAGAGAAAGAAAGATTGAGGAAATGAAAAGAGCGAAAGAGATAGTCGCTAAATTCGGTGAGTTGCGTGACTTGAAAAAACTCGTTGAGGTGGCGGCGATCGGAAACTCGCTTGACTTCTTTTTGCCTGTTTCCTCCTTGGAAAGAGCGGTAATAGAAAAAATCGAATTCGCGCTGGACGATAGGGATGAACTTGAGCGCAGGTTAGAAAAAGCAAATAAGGTTCTTTACATCGCCGACAATGCAGGGGAAGTTTTCTTTGATATACCATTTTTGAAATTCTTGTCGGAAAGGGCGCATGTTTACTACGCTGTTAAGGAAAAACCGATTCAAAACGATTTGTCCATGATTGATTTAAAGGGAGTGGAAATACCAGCTGAGGTTATACCCTCTTCTCCAACTGTTGGAGTTTACCTTTCGCTGGCGAAAGATTCCTTTAAGCAGGCTTTCAACTCTGCCGATATAATCATCTCCAAAGGAATGGGAAATTATGAAACGCTCTCGGAACTCGATCTCGGCAACAGATGTTTTTACATTCTTAGAGCCAAATGTCGTCCAGTTGCGGAATCGCTCGGGGTGGAGAAAGGAAGCTATGTAGCCGCATTCGTATAAGTCTATAAATTTAGGATTCACCTAAATTTTTGGAGATTATGGGAGTTATACAGCTAACGGAGAATGAAGTAAAATACCTGAAGGAGATATACAGGCGACGTTGCGAGGACTTTCAGAGTGTTCGTACTTCCCAGCTGGCGAAATCTCTTGGGGTCAATCCGGCTACGGTGACGGAAGTCATCCAGAGCCTTTCAAGAAAAAACCTCCTTAAATACAGGCGTTATCGCGAAGTAAAGCTCACGATGGCCGGCATACGGGAGGCCAGGAAGCTTCTTAGAAAGCATAGACTACTAGAAATTCTCTTTGTCGGGCAGTTGGGGTGTGATGTCCGGACGGCTTGTAAAGAAGCATCCAAGTTGGATTATAGGGTCTCGATGGAAATCATTAATGCGATCTGCAGGCTTAACAATCATCCAACGGTTTGTCCATGTGGGAAGGAGATTTTTGAGGATTCGCGGTGTAGGAGGATCTCAAAATGATCAAAATTTTATGGATTTTGTTGATGACATTCATAATAAGCCTGATATCTTTCGTTGGCGCAATTACTTTGATTTTATCTGAAAAGTTGTTGAAGAGGCTTCTTCTTGTGCTAGTTGGGTTTGCCGCCGGAGCACTTATCGGTGGAGCATTTTTTCACCTGCTCCCGGAAGCGATAGAAGCTGAAACTTTGGGTTCGGAAACAGTATTTTCATTTCTAGTCTTTGGCTTTGTTTTGTTTTTGATTCTAGAAAAATTGCTCTGGCGACATTGCCACGACAGAGCTTGTCCAATTCATACTTTCGCTTACCTCAATCTGCTTGGAGACGGTGTTCATAACTTCATTGACGGTTTAATCATTGCCGGTAGTTTTGCTGTCAGCATCCCGCTCGGTCTGACTTCCTCTTTTGCCGTAGCAGCTCATGAAATTCCTCAAGAGATGGGGGATTTTGGTGTGATAGTTTACGGCGGGATCAAACCACGTCGAGCTCTTTTTCTCAATTTTTTGTCGGCGCTCACAGCTGTAGCCGGAGGTTTAGCTGGATACTTCTTTCTTCCATACCTTGGTGATGCCAAAGTTTTGCTTCTTTCCTTTGCCGCTGGAGGTTTTCTCTATATAGCTGCATCTGATTTGGTTCCCGAACTGCACAAAGAAACAGACAAATTCAACACCATCGTTTCCTTCTCATTATTTTTGCTTGGTCTTCTCCTTATGGGGATTCTCAGGTTCGTTTTTCATCATTGAAAAGCATTTTTAAGGGTTTCAGGATGAGTTTTACCATATGCACATAGAAAAAACGTGTGAAGGAGATATACACAGGTACGAGTGCTGGAATTCTTCTTCAGTAATAGCCGTAGCTATCGTTCGTGAGGACGAAAGCGTCCACATATTAGAGATAAACGTCAATAGGGAGTGGCGTGGACATGGAATCGGTTCCTGGCTCCTAAAGGTGATAAAAGATGATTTCAATGGTAAGAGGATAACTGTAGAGGTTTTTAGGGAAAGAGAAAGTTGGTATGAAAAGAACGGATTCAGACGCGTTGGCGAGAAGGGCCATCTGATCGTCATGGAGTTTGCCGGATTCTAGCAGATGCTTTTTAACATGTCTCGTTTGATTTAATGAATCTAATCTTATTCTCTTTGATCCTGCGAATTAAATCGAGAACTCTACTTTTTATTTCGTCACGGATTTTCCTAGCCTCTCGTAAAGGCATTCTTGCTGGATCTGGTAGATTCCATTTCTCAACATGCTTTGCGAAAACTACTGGACATGTATATCCGCTGCAGACGATTATCGCAACATCAACACCGCGCTGAATGTCAATCGTGAGTAGCCTTGGTTTTTTTCCACTAATGTCTATTTCCTCCTCAAGCATGAGTTTGAGCGCATTGGGATGAATTTCATCTGCAGGTTCTAAACCCGCACTTATCGCCCTCCACCCTTTCGGTGCATATTTATTGAAATATGCCTCAGCAATTTGGCTTCTGAATCTGTTTTCAGTACATATGAAGAGAACTACTCTCAATCTCCACCAATCCTCCTTTTTCAGATTTCTTCATAAACATGTGTCTATAACTAGACGAAAGTCAAAATAATGGTTGTGGGGAGCCGAGAAAAACTCGGGCCCGTAGTCTAGCCTGGATAGGACGCAGGCCTGCGGAGCCTGTGACCGGGGTTCGAATCCCCGCGGGCCCGCCAGAAAAATTTTATTTGCTCTTTTCCTCAAGATAAACAACTCTAGTCGGATACGGAATGACAATTCCCTCTTTTTTGTAACGTTTGTAGAGTTCCTTCATGAACTCATGCGTTAGTGGGAACTGTTGCTTGAATTCTTTAACCCTCAAAACCACGTTGAAATTTATTCCCGATTCTCCAAAAGAAGTGTATCTCAGCAACGGTTTGAAACCTGACAACTTGATCCCGAGTTTTTTCATAACATCCTCGGCTACCTCCAAGGTCACTCTCTCGACTTTTTCGAGATCACTTCCGTAGCTAACGGTGACAGGAATCACAAAATTCATTTCCGTTTGGGGCTCTGAGTAATTTTTAATGATGGACGAGACAAGCTTCGAGTTGGGTATTATTATGACGTTGTCCGGAAGCTCTTTTATCTTGGTTGACCTCCATCCAATGTCGACCACATATCCTCTCTGTCCAGTCTCAAGCTCGATGAAATCCCCGATTTTTATAGGATGTTCGGAGATGATGTACATTCCAGCAAAAAACTGAGAGAGAGTTTCTTGAAGGGCGAAGGCGACTGCTATCCCAGCTATTCCCAGTCCGGCGACGAGCGCGGTCACATTTACTCCAAGTATGTGGAGAACGAGTATGAACGCGATAACATAGACGAAAATGTTCACTAGTTTTGAGAAAATAGGTATTGCTCCTTTCAGGGAAGGTTTCTGACTAGCGTAATGAGAAAGAAGTCTTCCTATCGCTTTCGTCACAATGGATGCCGAAATAACGACTATGAGGACCAAGATAAGAAGAGAGATGTAATTTCTGATGTTTTCAGAAAACAGCGCCTCGCGCCATAGAATAAAATGGAGCCCAACTAGCGAGAAAACGGTCAAAATCGCCAGCCTAATTTTTTTGATGATTATTTCTTCTACTTCCCGTCTACTTTTTCTCCAGATCAGTCGCAGGGCTGCTCCAAGCAGAAACGTGAAAATGTAGCCCGCAGCTAGGAAAGTAGCGAATATGACGATAAGCCTTATCCACCCTCCAATATAACCGAGCCACTCCACTATTTTCTCGAGCATCATGCAAATTTTACATCATTGGTTCTCATAAAAAATATGCTGCAGAAACCTTTAAACAGGCGTAGAATAATTTGCAGATTTCGGGAGCAAAGTGAACCAAGAAAACAGATGGATATATCCTCTGATGGGTTTCATGATAAATCTCCTGCTCGGGACGATATACAGCTGGAGCGTGTTTCGGATTCCACTTGAGGAAGAGTTAGGGTGGAGCTCCTTTCAGTCATCACTCCCATTTGCGGTTTTCTTGACAAGCTTCGCAATTTTCACACCGATCAGCTGGAAGCTTATAAGAAGGTTTGGATATACAAAAACTTCCTTAGTTGGTTCGCTTGTCTGCGGAATCGGCTGGCTATTCGGAGCATTTGCGAAATCAAATCCGAACATTCTGATTATTTCATCCCTTGTCGCTGGAGCAGGAACGGGAAGCATATATCTTATTCCGATCGCAATCGTAAAACGAAAATTTGCCTCTTATGGAGGTCTGGCGATAGGGATAGTCGCTATGGGATTTGGATTTTCTCCAGTTCTTATGGCTCCTCTCTCTAGACTGATGATTGTTAAGTTTGGGGTTTTCAGAACTTTCTTCTGGTTAGGGTCCATGTTTATAGTTTGTTTACCCTTTTTCTTTCTCAACATTACTTCTGGGGAGAACATTGAGCCAGTTCCGAGTGTGTCTTCTAAAAAAGTTTTGAAATCAGGAAAGTTTTGGATGCTTTGGACATCGCTCGCGCTCGGTACAATCGGTGGGCTTTTGGCAGTGTCTCTGTCCGCAAAGTATGGGCAGGAAGTGATATTTCTAGATCCTTCCTCCGCCAGCTTTATGACCTCTCTTTTCGCGATTTTCAACGGGCTCGGCGGACCAATCGCTGGATTTATCTGTGACAGATCTGGTGTGAGATCCGGCGCGATTCTATTTTTCACGATATCTGCTTTTTCTTCAATCTTAGCTTCGCAGGCGACAAATCTTTTTCTGTATGCAATTTCCTTCTCCGCTCTCTGGTTCGTTTTTGGTGGATGGTTTTCAATATTTCCGTTAGCAACCTCGGAATTTCTCTCCGGAAATTTTGACGAACTTTATAGTTTGGTTTTTACGGGCTATGGGGTTGGTGCGATTCTCTCCAGCCTGCTGGATTATATGGGAGTAGTTTGGAGCTTTTCTTGGGTCTTCTTCCTGATTTTTGTTCTTTCTCTGGCAGCAGCAGTGCTTTTTTACAAAATTAGTGGGAAAACATCAAATATGCCGGTGTATGATGTAAATCTGGAGCCCCGTGGTGTAGCGGTCAAGCATGCAGGCCTTTGGAGCCTGCGACGCCGGTTCGAATCCGGCCGGGGCTACCATGAGGGATGAAATCCGTGATGCTCAGTCTAGTAGGAGAAGCCCTGTGGTTTATCCTGCCCGCATATTTTGCGAACGCTTCCCCCGTGATTTTTGGGGGAGGAAGACCCATCGATGGTGGAAGGAAGTTTAGGGATGGGCGGCCGATTTTCGGCCCGGGCAAAACCGTGAGAGGATTTCTTGGAGGGCTTTCAGTAGGTACGATTATTGGTGGGTTTCAGACCCTCACAACAAACAATTTGGGACTGCTTCCACTTGCTTTTCTTTTGTCACTTGGAGCGCTCTGTGGAGATCTCTTCGGAAGCTTTGTCAAGCGCAGATTGGGTTTCGAAAGAGGCAGACCGTTTCCCCTGCTAGATCAGCTCGGGTTCCTTCTTTTTGCAGTCATATTTGCTTTGCCATTACGTGTTCCATCTCTTTCGATTTTCATCATTCTTCTAGTAATAACTCCAATCATTCATCTGCTAGCCAACTGTTTTGCTTATTCACTTGGACTGAAAAAAGAGCCATACTGAAATACAAGTTTTTTGAAAAACCAATTTTTATATCCAAAGCCTGACAGATAGATTAAAGATGAACGAAGAAATTTTGCAGGAAATCGAAGATACTCTGCAAGAGCTTAGTAGGCTGGCTTCCGACGGGGCCGTCATAGTAGTGGAGGGAAAAAAGGATGTCTTTTCCCTCTCCAAACTCGGAATAAACGGTAGATTTTTCACCGTCATGAATGGTAGCAGCATGGTAAATAATATGGACGAGCTCATGAAAGAGCGAGAGGTAATCGTTCTCATGGACTTCGATAGGCGAGGCCGAGAGATGGTTTCGTTCTGCAAGCGTCACCTAAGCGGAGTAAAAAATCTTCACCTGAACACTGAAATATGGGAGAAGCTGAAAAGCTTGGTCGGAAAATACGTCAAAGACGTGGAGGGTCTGGCTTCCTATCTTGACTCAAGGAGATCCTGATTTTTCATCCATTTCAAAAATTTTTCTACAAGTTCTTGTTTTAACCCAATTTTTAGAAGAGCTTCTTCTATCTCCTCTTGGCTTTTACCATTTTTCTTCAACCTAGCGACCATCTTGGATATGGTTTCAAACAGCTCGTGCGGAAACCATATCCAAGCATCTGTTTCTCGCGCATAGAAATCTGGGACAACAACTGACCAAGGCTTGCAATAGAGAGCACAGATTTTGACTTCCCTTACTCCGCTCTCGAGCAGATGCTCCTTGACTAGCTGGAGACTCTTTCCCGAATCTGCAATGTCATCTATCAGGAGAACCCTTTTCCCACTCACGTCGATTGGGAGAGGCTGGGTTATCTGCGGTTTTGGAGTAGTCTTATAGATGTCGATATAATGTTCGACCTTTATGGTGGCGATATTCGGATTTTCTAAAAGGTCCGAGAGAATCCTCCCGGGGATCCAACCACCACGGGAGATCGCAACCAGAATGTCCGGCTTGAAGCCACTTCTCTTTATTTTTTCTGCGACCTCTAAACAGAGTTTATAAATTTCATCCCAGCTTGGAACTTCATGTTTGTCAGGCGGTGTGCCTTCGGACATCCGTTTTATTTTCGATTCTGATTTTTAAAAAAGGTGATTGAAGGGAGCACCGTTCTATTTTTAATCCCAGACAGTGGATTAAGACGCGATGGACTGGTGGGTATTCTTTCTCACGTTCGTACCCTTCTTAGAACTCAGAGCATCCCTTCCCGCCGCTCTAGCGATGGGATTTTCGCTCAGCTTTTCGCTTGCAGTATGTGTAATTTTAAACATTCTGGTTATTCCACTGGCGTTTTTCCTTCTCGATTGGATAGTTCCACCGTTAAGGAGGAGATTCGAGATAGTGGACCGGCTCTACAAATGGAGTCTGCGCAGAGCAGCTACCAGAAATCCAGCTGGCTTTCTCGGCCTCTTCGCTTTCGTGGCCATACCGCTTCCTGGAACTGGGGTATATTCTGGATGTCTGATCGCCCACGTTTTAAGCATGCGTAGGTCTGCAGCCACCCTTGCCATGACTTTCGGAGTTCTTGTTGCGGCAGTATTAATAGCAACCGTCAGTTGGTTTTCATTTTCCCTTATTTAGAATTCTGCTTTTTAAGGAGCAGAATGGCTTCGGCTAGATCTCCATTGGTCCTCTCAAGTACACTTCTAGCTTCTTCTCTACTCGCACCCGTTTGCTCCATAACTAGCCGCACGTCTTCTTCTTCAATTCTTCTCTTTTCCTCCTCCTTCCCGGAAATTTGATAAATCTTCTGCCCCTGTATCTCGGTTATCGTCACGCTCGGTTCTTTGATGATGATCTCCTGCGAACGGGTTCTTATGACGATCTCTTCAACGTTCTCGAGCTCTGATATTTTCACCCCTAGCTGTTTCATCATCTTTTCCATCTGCCGTTTATTCATCCCCATCATGTTCACCATTCCTCCTCCCATATCCTCTTCTGACTCTGACTGCCAACCCACATCTGACCTTACCCATCTCCACTCCAGCCAACATGGCAGTTCCGGTGGCCAAGAGTTCATCCTTTTCGTTCACGACTATTACCTCTTCGCCCGGTCTTATCTCTTGGTCCGCTCTTATGACGTGTTTGGCAAAGACGGTTTTCCCTTGCGCAACGAAAGGTGCCGCTTCATCGCTGACGATGACCCGTAACCTTGGCGTAGGAAAAGCTCTCAATAGTCCCATCGCCCCTCGTTTGTTTAGGATTATGTGACCATCGGATGCTCTGATAGCGCAGATGGGTTCTCCATTCATCCACACCTGTCTTATCCTCCCCTTACTTTTTACGATGAAAATTCCATCTGGAAAAAGTTTATCGCCAGCACCAGAACCAAAGAGATAATCCGCCATCATCCTCAACTTTCTCAATTCAGCTTCGTTGGCTTTTCTCATGTTGAAATCCTCCTTCCCACATCCGCATCGACAACGACATGTAAAACCTTTGGCGAGTATTTTTTGACAATCCTCACCTCAACCTTTTTTATTTCCCTTCCGACACCTTTTGTTATTCTCTGAAGAGGTCTTTCGAAAGCCATTTTCACCGGTACCGTCTCATGATAGTGGATAACTCCTCCATCTTCTTTCAGCACTTCGCTGGCGAGTGGTAAGTAAACGTGACCAACGTGCAGAATTCCAAGTATGACTCTGTCGGCGATTCCGCGGGGAGCGACCAGTGCGCAGTCTCCCAAAATTGGCATAACGATATGTCCAACTTTGTTGAGCCTCACATTTTCACAGAGATATTTGTAAGCGATTGGGTTCTTCTCAATGGCATAGACCAGCTTGGCTCTTCCCCTTTTCGCAATCGGTATAGAAAACTGCCCTACTCCTGCGAAAAGATCTGCAACCACCTCGCCTTCTTTTACGAGATCTGCTATTCTTTGTCTCTCTGACAAGTTTCCCTTCGAGAACATAGTTTCAGCCACGTCCAGCTTGAAAATACAACCAGCTTCCTTGTGTATTGTTTCTGTTTGAGGTTTACCAGCGATAATCTTTATGGTTGGCTTCCTCCTCCAGCCCTCGATTCCGCCGGTCTTCAGCGCCACCGTATCAACTTGACCGGTCTCCAAGATCTTCTTTGCAATGATCTCAGCTTCATTTGTGAGCTCATTTGGCAAGCTCAATATGGCTATTCTTCCGATTTGTTGAAAACCTCTAGGAACGAGCCGCAATTTCTCCTCGGATAAGACTCCCCGGAGAGCTTCCCTCAACCAGCTCATTTTCTCTTTCTCTTTTTCACAACTCCGGCTGCAGCAAGAATTCTGCGTTGAATTTCTGAATTGATTTTACTCTTGCTCATGTCCGCCGGAAAAGCCTTGAGTGGAATCGTTGCTCCGGCCATTTTGGCATGTCCACCTCCGCTCCCAATATTCGAGAAACTGTCTTTCATGAGTTTTCCGAGATGGAGAGTGTCTAACTTCGTTCTTGCAGAAACATAAATATTACCATCCATTTTTCCATAGACCACAACGGTGTTCGGTCCTTCATACGATAGCAGATAATCAGCCACAATCGCAATGTCCTCTCTTTTGTCAACCTCGCCTAGATTGACAAATCTAAAGTCTCCCTTTATCTTAGAAGCTTTCAATGCCTTGCTCAAGAGTTCGATGTGTTCTGGTGATGGGTGAGAAGAGACCATTCTTATTCGCTGAAAGAGGCTTCTATCCATCAATCCAGATAGATATCTGAAGTTTTCCAAATCGATCTCCGTCAGCTCCCTCGTCAGCCACATAGTGTCCGTTAGAAGTCCCATCATCAGCGCCGTCGCGGTCACAGAGTCTATCTGAATGTTGGCGTGCCGCAGAAAGCTTGTCATTATCGTGGAAGTGGAGGCAACCGGGAAGATCGCCACAAAGTTTCCTTTGATTTCACTTTCTGGCACGATGTGATGGTCGATTATTATGGTTGGAATCTTTTCAGGAGGCAAGGCACAATTTGCAGAAGTAGCGACGTCGACTAAAGCTGTCCACTGATAGTCTTTATCCAAATCTACAGAATTCGCCTCTTTCAACTCAGCATTGAGGAGATTTATCAAGGCGACATTCTCAGGAAGCCCGATTACTCCGTCGTAGATGATATCTGCATCAACTCCCATTCTTTTCGCGTAAAGTTTTAGCGCAACACCGCTTGCGATGCTGTCAGGATCGGGATTCGTCTGGAGTATGATCGCAAGTCTTCCAGCCTTTCTTCTCATGTCTTCCATTAACCTTCTCAATGTTTTTTCCTTCAACATGAGCGAAATTTCGTCGAAAAGAACCGATGCGGCAGATGCCATCAGCTGATTTTCCGGAAGAATGCCGCTTCCCCCATTTTTTTCGACCTCAGTTTTTTCCGCTTCGTCTTTCACTCTCACCATCACGACCGGCGTGAGACCCATGACGTTAAGTGTCTTTAAAGGTCCTTCGAACAGATTTCTGATCGTTCGCAGGATCTTCAAGTTTTTTTCAAAGTCGGGGAAGGTTATCAGAACGGCATCCATTTTCTCTATGCTTGCTTTCAGCAAAGTATCCGGAGAAGCTGGATCTCCGACAAGCACAGAATCATCAGAATAGCCGATTTTTTTCAGATGCCTTACACGTTCTGGATTATCTTCTATCACCACTATCTTCATCCTTCTGCCGGATAGTTCGCGCAGCAAAGAGAACCCAAAGTCGTCGCAGCCTATAAGCATATACATGGTACCACCCAATATACTCGTTACGTAAGGAATTTATCCTAAAAGTCGCTTATAAATAATATATCCGTAAATCTGGATAGGTGAACAAAGCATGTTTAAGCTCGTGAAGATAGAGGATACCGTAAGAGTTCCGCCAGACAAATTTAGTGAGCCGATCGAAAGCGCCGTCATTGACATTTTGCGAAAAACCTACGTAGGAATAGCGGATAAAGATGTCGGAGTAATTTTAGCAATCACGAAGGTTGAGAAAATAGGAGAAGGAAGAATCATAATGGGAGACGGCGCCAGCCATCACGATGTAGTTTTTGAAGCCTTGGTGTTCAAGCCCGAGCTGGATGAGGTCGTTCTGGGAGAAATCGTAGACATCACAGATTTCGGCGCGTTTGTGAGGATAGGTCCTTTGGATGGTCTAGTCCACATCTCCCAGGTGATGGATGACTACATCAGCCATGACAGAAAGAAGGGCATCCTAATTGGAAAAGAGAAGAAGCTCGTGCTTAAAGTAGGAGACCATGTTAGAGCGAGAATCATGGCAATAGGAGCCGAAAAAATCGGCATGACAATGCGTCAGCCAGGCTTGGGTAAGCTAGAATGGTTGGAGAAGGAGGGCAAAAGTTGAAAGCCTGCAAAAGATGCCGTGCACTAGTAGAAGGGAACAGATGCAGTTGTGGCGAGACAGCGCTTTCCTCCGAGTGGTTTGGTTACTTGATAGTTGAAAATCCGGAAAAATCTGAGATTGCGAAACATTTATCGATAAAAAAGCCTGGAAGATATGCAGTTAGAGTCAGATAGATCCTAGCTCGATCTCGAACACTGCGACTGGGTTCTCAAGTCCGAATTTTTCAAGAACGGCTGGGGATATCTCCCCCGTTATTCCTCTTTTTTTCTCATCTGATAGTATTTCTACAACCCTTCCCGAGATGAAACTGGGATGTTCTGTTTCTCTAATTTCCCATTTGAAAGATAGCTCTCTCATCACAGCTTCCGCCGCCGCCCTAATGTTCGCAAAGGTTGCTTCACTTCCGGTTATGGCTCCAGCAAGTCTCCGCACAGTTTTAGCGCGAGTTTCGTAGGTCGGGTCTAGCACGGCAACGTTTCCTATCTCAAAGATTTTCTGTGGTGTCGGATAATGTTTGTTCTCCGCTAACACTTCTAGGAGAGATGGTATTAGAGAAGATCTGATCACCGAGTATTCTGAGGACACTGGATTTCCAATTTCCACGAGTTCCTCTTCTACGCACATTTTGCCACAAACTTTTTCTTTACTTGAAAGTGTGTACGTCATCACTTCTGTGAAGCCCAAGCCGATCATCACAAGTCTTGCCCAGTGAGATATCTTCTCTATCTGGGCTTCCTCCCCCTTGGTCAGCACAGAAGGGACGACCGGTTCCAATTTGTCGTATCCATAGCCAATCGCTACATCTTCGATCACGTCGATTTCGTGCATTATGTCTAAACGGTAAGAAGGGTAGAAAACTTCTAGCACCCCGCCACTTCTGTATATCTCATATCTCATCTTTCTGAGAATCTCCACAATTTCACTAGTTTTTAGATCAATTCCGATGGTTTCACAGACGTTTTTGGTGTGCACCCTAATCTGACCCGGTCGGAAATCCGGAGTTGTCCACGTTCTTCTTCCATTTTTTATTTTAACGTTTGCTATGCTATATCCTCGCTCGGCCAGAGCCGCCAACATGATGATTAGCGCACCGTGGACAGTTTTCCAATCCAAGCCAGTTACGTCCACGAATATCCTCCTGGTTTTTTTGGTGACTTTTGTATCCTCGCTGTTGACTATGGGTGGCATCGACAGCACTATCCCGGCAGAATCGATCAGAACTGGATATCTCGGCAGTCCTTTGAGTAGGTGTCCATACTCTATGCCTTTTGGATGTTTCTCCAAGATCTCAGCTGGGGACATCTCTTCCGAGAACCCAAGCGGGACAAACCTTAGTCCCTCGGGGTCTGTCGTTGTATAATGAATAGGCGGTTTAACGGTGTCGAGATCATAAACACCTATCGAGGCCTTTCTTCTCTTTCTTCCAAGCGACTCGTGGAGTTTTTCTTGTAGCTGCATTATCGATAGAATTGCCTTTTCATTGAGCTTTACGTCTAATGCCACACCCGCCGCAATCATCGGTCTGACATCCTTCGTGCTTTTGTCAATGTATACCACTACCTCGGATTCTCTCACCTTGTATTTTGGCAGTCCAGTTTCTTTTCCAAGTATCCCCTTTAGAATTCTGGCTATTCCTTCCACGCTGAGCATGTCGGGTCTATTGTGCGGAACCTCAACTTTAACTTCATTTCCATCGATTTCCGTCTCTAGCCCGAGAAGCTCCATAGAGTTGACAATTCTGTTTTGTCCAATCCTTCCTCCGACGAGTTTCAGCAAATCTTCCCAGTCGATCGTGATGGTTGGCATCTCAATCACCTTCTGATAAGGCCTGATAAAGTGCGCCAGATCTCAACCACGCCAGGTCATTCTTGAATAGGTCTCTTATGTCTTCAAGTCCGATTTTCAGCATGATTAGTCTGCTCAGACCTATTCCCCAAGCCAAAACAGGATAACGTATACCTAACGGTCGGAGTAGCTCTGGTCTAAACATGCCCGCTCCAAGAACCTCCAGCCACTCTCCTTTAGGTTCGTGATAAACCAACGCCTGAACAGATGGCTCGGTGTATGGGAAATAAGACGGCATGAACTTTATCTTTTCGAAACCTAGTGCGTTTAATATTTCCTTCAGATAGCCAAGCATGTTTCTAAGATTCATGCCTCTCTCCATCACTATGCCTTCACACTGGTAGAACTCTGCTAAATGTTTGTAGTCGATTTTTTCATGTCTATAAACTCTATCTATGCAGAAGACCTTGACAGGGGGTTTAGGTTTAGAGGCGAGGTATCTGACTGTGGCAGCCGTGGTTTGTGAGCAGAGTACCGGACGTCTGCTAATCTCTGGATTGAACTTGTATCCCCATCCCCTTGAGCCTGCCACTCCTTTTTCATGACTTTTTGCTACACGTCTGACCAGCTCTTCGGAAGGGAGCATAGTTTTTTCTGGTTTTTTTACCCAAAGGCTATCGTGTATGTCTCTGGCTGGATGATCTTGGGGCTGAAAAAGTGCATCGAAGTTCCAGAACTCTGATTCGACTATCCTCGCCTTTATTTCAACAAAACCCATCCCGAGCAGGATTCTTCTGATTTCTTCAATCACTCTCTGTTGCGGATGAATTTTGGCGGGGAAAATGTCGGCGACCGGTGCAAGCACATTGTATTTCTTCAACTTGGCGGTCTTCCACCTTCCAGTTACGATTATCTCTTTCGTCAGTTCTGAAATCTCTTCCCCGATCTCTACTCCTGTCTTGATTATTTCTTCCCCTGCAGGAAGGATTTTTAGCTTTCTTTCGATTTCTTCTTCTACTTCGACAAGTCCCCTTCTTTCGAGAATAACAACAATTTCCTTCATTTCGGGTTTCAAGATTTCCCCTCTCCCGATTGCTTCAAGTGCTTCCTCTTCAGGACTTTTGGTGAGAAGCGCAGAACGACCTTCTGGAGTTAGACGCAAAATCCTCTTTCCATCGATTTCTGGCATTTCTATCCAGTTTTTTCTCCTACACCAAGCCAAGGCGATGTTCATTTCCTGTTCGTTCATTCCCGCGAGTTCTCGAATTTCTTCGATAGGACCTTCTCTTTTCTCTAGAGCTTGCAGAAGTCTTCGCTCTGGGAGTCCGGCAGTCAGATATTTCATTCCCTCTTCAGTTAGCTTGACTTTTTCTCTTCTTTCTTCGATGATTTCGATCAATCCTCTTTCTTTTAGTTCTAGCGCGGCCCGCATGACGGTAGCCTGGTTTAATCCGGTTCTTCTTATAACATCCTGAATTAGGGATATCTTCTCCTCACTCAGTGAAGCCAGGACAAGTTTTTCATTAGCCCCCAGTTCTGCAGTTTTCATCTTTTGCCTCCACTAAAGAGGAGGGTTCATAGGTTTTGAGAGTTATGCCTAAAGTGCTCGAAACCTATTTTTGGCAATCTCTTGACCTTTCCTTCTTCGGAGATCCAAACACCTCTTCCCCTTACGGTTTTTCCGACAATCGTGAATTTTCTGTTAGCTCTCTTAAACTTCCGCTCCAGTTCGGAAAGAGAGGATGGTTTTATGGTGAAAAGGAGTTCATAATCTTCACCTCCAAAGAGAGCGAAGTCGTACGGATCCTTTCCTATACTCTTTGAGTATTCTTTTACGAGCGAGCAAATTGGAAGTTTTTCTTTCTCAACGGTTATCCCGATCCCACTCTCTTCAGCGATTTGCCAAAGATTGTACGCGAAGCCATCGCTGATATCGATCGCTGATGTAACTCCCTTGCATTTCCCCAATATGATCCCTTCCACACACCTCGCCTCCGGTTCGAGCTGAGCTCTTATGAGCGGTTCGAATCTTTTTTCCTCAAGTTTTCTCCTGATCACATCCAGTCCGGCGGCCGCACTACCTAGCTCGCCAGTAACCCCCACAAGTTCACCAGGCCTAGCCCGATCTCTTGTAAGAATTTTTCCTTCAACTATTCCAAAAGCAAAACCGGCAATCGTTATATCTTCCCCTTTATCCACATCCCCACCAACCACGCAAGCTCCATACCTTCTGGCTTCTTTTTCCATCGACCTCATTATTCTCTCGACGGATGATAACTCAAAATCTGCCGGCATGGCGATGGAGAAAAGGAGTGCGATCGGTCTAGCCCCAACCGCCGCGAGATCGCTAAAATTTATGACAACCGCTTTCTTCCCGATCTGTTCGGGGGTTGCGATCTGCGGAATGGAAGTTTTGCCGACAAACATGTCTGTGGTCATTGCAAAAAATTTTCCACCAATGGAAAGCACGGCCGCATCGTCTCCTATTCCAGTTACGACAATTTTACTTTTTGTGAAAATCTTTCTGGCAAGTCTTAGAACTGCGCTCTCTCCAACATCTTTCAGTCTTTTCGACATATTATCTCCGCTCAGAGGAGATGAAGTTTTCCTGTTACTCTGTCCAGAAGCTCAGATGGGGCGGGACCTATCCCTAGAGCCGTAATCGTTCCAGGGGGGATTTCTGTGAGTCCAGCATCGGATATGAGTTCGCTCGGGATTCTCAGAGCTTCTGCTTCTTTTTTCAGATTGCGTAGATCTTCCTCGTCATGAACTTTTAGTACGACCTTCTTCTGGCCCTCACTTATCCATTCCTTAAACCATTCTGGTTTTTCCATGCGAGTTCTTTCAGCAGCGGCAACGGCAGCGTGGGCAACTTGAGCTGCTATTTTTCCCGGACTCATCGGGATGTCAACTCTGACTACTATCGCCTGTTTGAACTTGAACGCCTCCTTCATTTCCTCCACCGGTTGGAACCTCTGTAGGAGTTTTCTTTCTTTGTAGGAAACTCGGGATCTTTATCCCACCTCTTAAAAAGGCGAACAAGAAAAGAATCGCTCCAGCGATCGTCATAGCGATGAGAAATTGACTCAGTACGAGTCTATGATATCTTGCCAAGATGTACGAGACCCAAGTTGAGAGCAGCAACCCCAACCCGATTCCACTTGCAATTCTCGTCGAAAGATCCATCTGATTTTTGCCTGGAAAGAGCGCGATTGAGAAAAGAAGCCCCGGGATGATGACCGCAAGACAGCCCATCAGAGCGGTAAGGATTTGTACCGTCATTCTACTACCCCTTTAATTACCCTAGCCGACGCTAAAAGAATGTTGCTGAATGTCTTTTTAATCGATTTTCCTTAGACATTTAAGCAGATGATCTATCCAGATGTTCTAATAGTCGGAGCCGGTCCGTGCGGAAGTTTCCTCGCAAAAATCTTATCGGAGAAAGGACTTGAGGTCGTCGTCGTGGAGGAGCATCCACAGATAGGTCATCCTTCTTGCTGTGCTGGTATTGTGGGTATCCGAGGAATGAGGACACTTGGCATTAAAAAGGAGGATTGGGTTTTGGGAGAACTCAAAAGCGCCCAGTTTTTCTCATCTTCTGGTTTATCTTCAAAAATTGGGCGTGGAGGGAAAGAAGCTTGGGTGATCGACAGAGCCGCTTTTGACCGGTGGTTGGCTGAGGAGGCATTAAATGCGGGCGCAGAGTTCTATCTCTCGACGAGATGCATCGGGATCGATTGTTCGACTTCGAAAGTTAAACTCTCCGGTGTTTTTTCTGGATTTGCGAAACCTTCGATTATCATAGGCTCCGACGGTTTTTCTTCAATCGTTAGAAAATCTCTCGGGCTAGATTTTGGAGAGTTCACCTTTTGTGCTCAAATTGAAACAAAGGGTGAAATCGAGGAAGGAACTGCCGAGATATACCTTGGGCAGCGGTTTTCTCCGGGCTTTTTCGCTTGGGGAGTTCGAGCAGGCGATGTTTGCAGAATAGGACTTGGAACGACTTCTGGAAACCCGGTTAGATATCTGCGCAATCTCATCGCCAAACACCCAGGAATAGCTGGCAGAGTGAAACAGAAGGTCGTAGTGAGTGCCGGAGTCAAAGCCATCCCCAGAACTTTTCTATCATCTCCAGCCAGAGACAATTTTCTTCTGGTTGGAGATGCAGCCGGGCAGGTCAAACAGATTACCGGTGGAGGAATTTTTCTAGGGATGTTTTGCGCAAACATCGCAGCCCTCTCAATCCTCCGGGCTTTCGAGGAAGAAAAACCGAAAAAAGCTTCGAAATTTTACATCCAAATGTTCAGAAAAGAGCTTCTGAGCGAGTTGGAGGTCTCGAAGCTCGCCAGCCGTTTTCTCTTTAATCTTTCTGACAAAAAAATAGACACATTGGTATCGCTTCTTGAAGATCAAATGTTTATAGGAATTGTTAAAAGCGCGTTTGATTTTGAATTTCACTCATCTCTGATCAAAGCCCTAATACCGGTTTTTCCAGAGATTCTAGGGAAGCTCAAGGTCCGCCGTAAGTCCCGCCTCTAATATAATAAGCCATCCATCGAACCGTTAATTTTGGGGGAGAAATGCCCGCGAATCTTCCTCCAGAATATTTAAAAGTGGAACAGCAGTACGCGCAGGCGAAAACGCTGGAGGAAAAGATACGTTTAACAGAAGAACTCATAAGGCTAGCCCCCAAACACAAAGGTACAGAGAAACTGCTCAAGATGCTCAAGACGCGCTTGGCGAAACTCAGGGAAGAAGAGGAAAGGAGAAGGGCAAAGCGTGCCGGAAGGACGACTCTAACATTCGCTGTGAAGAAGGAAGGCGCGGCTCAGATAGTTCTCTTAGGATTTCCGAATTCTGGAAAGTCTACAGTTCTGCGGCTCTTAACTTCAGCCAAACCTGAGGTGGCTGAGTATCCTTTTACTACCACACGTCCGGAGCCAGGAATGATGGAGTTTGAGGATGTTCAAGTTCAGCTCGTTGAGGCTCCAGCCATCATCGAGGGTTCGGCTGAAGGTAGGGGTCTTGGACCAGCTCCATTGAGTTTGGCCAGAACGGCGGATGCTATTGCGCTGGTTATAGATCTGTCTGAAGATCCTGTTCTTCAACTTAGAGTCCTTCTTGAAGAATTAGAAAAAATTAGAGTGAAAGTAAACGAACGTCCACCCGCAATCTCGTTCGAGCCCAAATCTTCAGGGGGCATAGAAATCAGGGGAGCAGAGCTCGTTGCAGGTGGAGAAAAAGCCGTTAAGAGGCTCCTCCAAGAAATGAGAATACACAACGCTTCGATAATAATTCGCGAACCTGTTTCCATCGAGCTGCTTCGTGACGTGATCAGAGGAGGTATTGTTTTTAAACCGGCTTTTATTTTGGCCACAAAATCGGATTCTCCACGTGCCTTGGAAAACTTGCGCCTCCTTCAGACGGAGATACCCGAGGGTTTTCGTGTGATTTTAGTCGGAAACGACATCGCAAACCTGAAGAAAGAAATATTCAAATCACTGCGGGTGATTAGAATCTACACAAAACCCCCCGACGGCCAGCCGTCCAAAAAGCCACTTGTTCTGAACGAGGGTGCGACGGTTTTAGACGTTGCCAGAGCTGTACACAAAGATTTTGAGAAAAATCTGAAATTTGCGAGGGTCTGGGGATCAACCAAATTCCCAGGTCAGCAAGTCTCCCGCGAATACGTTTTGAAAGACGGAGACATTGTAGAACTACACATTTGAGAAAAACCTAATCTCCTTTCAGGAACCTCGCTATCTTCGTCGCGGCAGATTTGTATCCGATTATCGTGACCAAATCCCCAGGTTGAATGGTGGTATCGCCTTTTGGGATTATGAGTTCATCGCCCCTCGATATCGTCGCGACCACGACGTCCTTAAGCTTGAGCTCAGAAAGTGTCTTACCAACGGCTTTCGAGTTAGGGCCGACCTTAACCTCTATGACTTCGCCTTTTCCACCCCCCACGCTTAGCAGACCGTAAACTCCAGCACCGCCCAAAAGAACTTTCTCAAAGAGCATGCTGAGTGTTGTTGGAATGCTTACCGCAACGTCTATTCCAATTGACTCAAACATCTGCGCATGAGCATCGTCGTTGACCCTTGCTATAACCGTCGGTACTCCTTGCTTTTTTGCGATTTCGCATGCCATCAGGTTCACCTCATCCGCATCCGTCAGCGCCACCAGAGCATCAGCTTTCTCGAGTCCAGCATCTTTCAGTACTTTTAGTTCCGCTCCGTTTCCGTGAATAACAAGAGTATTCAGTCTACTGGCTAGTTCATGAGCTCTTTTTTCGTCCTTCTCGATTATGACGACGTTGTGTCCTCGCTCGCTAAGCCTCTGGGCAAGGGCGGATCCCGTCCGACCTCCCCCAACTATTATGATATACATCTGAATTCCACAACTTTATCGACTCCCTTTTTAAAGAGAATGTCACTCTTACATAGTGGTGGAGATATGCCGCTCAGACCTGGTAAGACATACAGATACTTTAGCGGACCTGCGTATACGAGAAAGGAATTCGTAAAAGGAGTTCCTCAGCCAAGGGTGACTTTTTTCGATATGGGGAATCCTTCGGGAGATTTTCCCGTAGAGATGTCTCTGATAACTCTTGAGAACGGACAAATAAGGCACAACGCACTTGAGGCTGCAAGGGTCGCTGCGAACAGACTTTTAGAAAAGGAGATTGGTAAAGAAAGATATCATCTAAAGCTCAGAGTGTACCCTCACCACGTTTTACGTGAAAATCCAATGGCTGCTGGAGCGGGTGCGGATAGAATATCTGACGGAATGAGGCTAGCTTTTGGGAAGCCAATCGGAACGGCGGCAAGAGTAACGACCGGTCAGAAAATAATGACGGTTAGAGTAGGTGTAGAACACTTCCCATTAGCCAAGGAGGCTCTTCGCAGAGCTTCCATGAAGATACCAATGCCTACCAGGATCATCATTGAAAAGGGACAGGACCTGGTGCAGAAGGCTGGACAAGGAATTTGATCGGTCGTCCACCTGAATGTTATTGTTAGACAATCTTTCCTTGCATTATTTTTTGGAGCCCAAAACTGCTAAGATCTCGTAGATTATTCTAGCAGCAACGAACGCTGTATTTCCGTTATCATATTGAGGAACCAGTTCGACAACGTCGACTCCTACCAGTTTCATCTCGGCTATCTTTCGTACAATTTTTAAAATCTCGGCGGTTGAAAGTCCAGAGGGTTCAGGAGTAGCCACAGCCGGGGCGAAGGCCGGATCCAGAACATCGAGATCTATTGTCAGGTAAACGCTTTCACTGCCAATCAGGTCTCTGATCTCTCTCATAACCCCATCCAAATTTGTAGAAATGTCCTCTGAGGTATATGCCCGGATTCGCGTTTTTCTTAACCACTCCTCCTCTTCTTTTGACCAAGATCTGACTCCAAGCTGTATGACCTTTTCCGCAGGAACTCGATCGAGAATCCTCCGCATAACCGTCGCATGGCATATTTTATCGCCGAGGTATTCCTCCCTCAGATCCCTGTGGGCGTCAAGTTGGACGATGAATACATCATCGAATGCCACAGTTGAGAAAACCGTGAGAGTATGCTCCCCACCTAGCAGGAACGGAAACTTTCCATCTCTTCTGATCTTTCTAACGATTTTTTCGATTTTTTGCCCTGTGGTAACGATATCCGTCTGGGTTACCACAATATCCCCCAAGTCGGAGATGTTGAGGGCTTCGAAAACATCTATGCCGATGGATGTGACAAAGGTCTCAAGATTTGCCGAAGCTTCTCTTATTTTTGCAGGCGCAAACCTATACCCCGACCTGTAGCTAGAGGTTAAGTCAAGCGGAACACCAACGAAAACAACATCCGCTTTTTCATAAGGAAAATCGAAACCACCGAACCCTGGTAAAACCTTTATGATTTCTGACGGTTCCATTTTCTCCCTCCTAAATTGTGTTAACAAAAGGTTAAATATCCCTTCAATATCCAAATAGTAAAGAGAACATGGACAGTAACAAGAGTTTGTATTTCTTCGATGAAGGAGACCCGACGAACAAGAGGCTCCTAGGTGGCAAAGGAGCCGGTCTCTGCATGATGACTCAACTTGGTCTTCCGGTTCCACCTGGCTTTGTGATAACAACGGACGTCTGTAAAAAGTACTACGAGCTTGGAGGAAAGCTCCCGGATGGGCTGATGGATGAAGTGCGAAAAGCGATGCAGAGACTTGAGAAAATGACGGGTAAAAGCTTTGGTGATAAGTCAAATCCTCTTCTCGTTTCCGTTCGCTCGGGCTCCATGCTTTCCATGCCGGGCATGATGGACACAATCCTGAATTTGGGCCTGAACGATGAGACGATGGAAGGACTAGCGAGGCTTACGGGAAATCGGAGGTTTGCTCTAGATGCGTATAGACGCTTCCTCCAGATGTTTGGGAGGATAGTGCTCAGGGTAAGTGGTGAAAAGTTTGACAAAGTTTTTGAGCAGTGGAAGGAAAGAGTCGGCGCGAAGAAAGATACAGATTTGACGGCAGAACATCTGGAGAAAATCGTCGAAGACTTCAAGAGAATAATTCGAGAGGAGAAAGGAGAAGATTTTCCAGCAGACCCATGGAAGCAATTAGAGCTTGCCATCGAGGCGGTTTTCAAATCTTGGAATAACAAGAGGGCGATAGAATACAGAAATTACTACAAGATTCCCCACGATCTGGGAACGGCAGTTAACATAGTGACGATGGTTTTCGGGAACATTGGTGACGACAGCGGTACTGGTGTGATGTTCACGCGTAATCCTTCTACTGGTGAGAAGGAGCTTTACGGAGAGTTTCTCTTCAACGCGCAGGGCGAGGACGTTGTAGCCGGGATAAGAACGCCCATGAAAATATCCGAGCTAAAGGAGAAATGGCCAGAGATCTACGAACAGCTCGTAGATGTCGCCGAAAGGCTTGAACGCCACTATAAGGATATGCAAGACATCGAGTTCACGGTGGAGAAGGGAAAACTGTATCTTCTCCAGACTAGGACTGGAAAGAGAACAGCGCAGGCAGCAGTTAAAATCGCTGTCGATATGGTTGAGGAAGGGATAATCAGAAAGGAGGAAGCTATTCTCAGAATAGAACCATCCCAGGTGGAGCAACTCCTTCACAAGCAGATAGACCCAGAAGCAAAAGTGAAGGTCATCGCCAAGGGGCTTAACGCGAGTCCGGGCGCGGCTGTTGGTAAAGTTGTTTTTGACTCAGAGAAAGCGAAAGAACTTGGATCTAAAGGGGAGAAAGTCATTCTTGTTAGGCCGGAGACCAGCCCGGACGACGTCGGTGGAATAATCGCCTCGCAGGGCGTTCTCACTTCACGAGGGGGCATGACTTCTCACGCTGCTGTAGTCACAAGAGGTCTTGGAAAACCGGCCGTGGTTGGTTGTGAAGAGATAAAGATAGACCTTGAATTGGGCCAGTTCGAAGCACCCGGCGGAATAATCGTAAAGGAAGGAGACATCATTACAATCAACGGATCCACTGGAGAGGTAATCTTAGGAGAAGCTCCGTTGATAGAACCGCGACTCTCTCCAGAACTTAAAAAGCTGTTGAACTGGTGTGATGAAGTAAAGAGACTGGAAAACTGGGCGAATGCGGACTATCCGAGAGATGCCAAGCTCGCGAGAGAAATGGGTGCGCAGGGTATAGGTCTTTGTCGTACCGAGCATATGTTTTTCGAAGAGGAAAGGCTTCCGATTTTCAGAATGGTTATTTTGGAGGATAACGCCGAGAAACGTAGGGAATTGCTCGCAAAGATTAAGGAATTCCAGAAGAGTGATTTCAAAGAGATTTTGAGAATAATGGACGGACTACCAGTGGTTATAAGACTCCTCGATCCACCTCTGCACGAATTCTTGCCAAGATATGAGAAGCTTTTGGAAGAAGTTTTGGAAATGAAAATAAGAGGAGAAAAGAGCAGCGAACTCGAGGAGAAGGAACATCTTTTGCGCAGGGTAGAGGAGATGCGTGACCAGAACCCCATGCTGGGATTGAGAGGATGCAGACTCGGGATCACACATCCGGAAATAAATGAGATGCAAGTGAGAGCAATTTTCGAGGCGGCATGTGAGCTCAAGCGCGAGGGATACAACCCGAAGCCAGAAATAATGATTCCTTTGGTTGCGCATGCCAACGAGCTGAAGGTCGTGAGGGAACAACTCGAAAGTGTGGCGAAGGAGGTTATGAAAGAGTACGGGGTTGAGGTTCATTACAAGTTTGGAACGATGATCGAAGTTCCGAGAGCAGCTCTGACGGCAGATGAAATCGCCGAGTGGGCGGAATTCTTCTCATTTGGAACAAATGACCTGACTCAGATGACATTTGCCTTTTCGAGGGATGATGTAGAGCACAAATTCCTTTTCTTGTACATAGAGAAGAAGATTCTCCCCAAAGATCCATTCCAGACGTTAGACATCGAGGGTGTTGGGAAGCTGATAAAGATGGGTGTAGAATTAGGGAAGAAAAAGAGACCAGATCTGGTTGTGGGGATATGCGGCGAACATGGCGGAGATCCGGATTCCATCAGATTTTGTCATGAGGTCGGGCTAAACTATGTTTCCTGCTCACCGTACAGAATTCCTGTTGCAAGACTCGCCGCTGCTCAAGCCGCTCTTAAAGCTGGTCCAGAAAGGGAGAGGTATCTGTAGAGGAAAATTATTTTTCCAGAAGGCACAGATTATTGAGTAGTGATAGAAAGAATCCCGCTAGCTAGGCTCCTAGGCATACCAAAAATTAGAGAAATCCTGAACAGACTTTACGAGCAGCAGCTACTCGGAGAGATAAGAGAGAACGGAAATCTTCCGAAACATATAGCGATAATTCTTGATGGGAATAGACGGTTTGCAAAGAAACTCGGATTTCCACCAACCGAAGGTCACAAGTTTGGAGCAAAGAAATTAGAAGAAGTTCTTGACTGGTGTAGAGAATTAGGCATTCGGTACGTCACCGTTTATGCGTTCTCTACAGAAAACTTCCAGAGATCTCGGGAAGAAGTGGAAAAGCTGATGGATCTGTTTGCGGAAAAATTCGAGAGAGTGGCACGCGATGAAAGAACAAGACAATACAACGTTAGAGTAAAGGTGATAGGAGAAATAGAAATGCTTCCACCGCATGTTCAAGATGCGATAAAGAAAGCTGAGGATGCCACCCGAGATAACGATGGTTATATTCTGAATGTCGCCGTTGGTTATGGCGGTAGAAAGGAGCTCGCACGGGCCGTTAGGCGCATATGCGAATGTATTGAGAGAGGAGAGCTACGAGCTGAAGACGTTTCAGAAGATCTTATAGAGAAACACCTCTACACCGCCGGGCTTCCAGATCCAGATCTGATAATAAGGACGAGCGGGGAGGAAAGGCTGAGCGGCTTTCTGCTTTGGCAGTCGGCCTACTCCGAACTTTACTTCTGTGAAGCAGATTGGCCAGCTTTCAGCAAGCTGGATTTTTTGAGAGCCATTCGAAACTATCAAAGCAGACAGAGGAGATTTGGGTGCTGACTGGGAATGGTTTTAACTTTGTCGATTGACTATGTTTAGAAGCATATGAGAGCTGAAATTGCGGTTATCGGCGGTTCCGGTTTTTATGAGATATCAAACGTTCAGATGAGAAAGTTTGACATAAAAACCCCATATGGAATAGTTATCGGTGTTCGCATTGGGGAAATTGGAGGCAAAAAAATCGCTTTCTTGGCCCGTCATGGTGAGTCTCACTCGATTCCTCCGCACCGAGTGAATTATAGAGCAAACATTTGGGCGCTTCACTCGATAGGGGTTGAAAGAATTCTTGCTACATCGGCATGCGGCGCGATAAACAGAAGGTTTAAACCGGGCGATTTTATTCTTGTCACGCAATTTCTCGATTTTACGAAATCCCGTCCTTCAACGTTTTTTGAGGGTGGAAAGAGCGGAGTCGCACACATCGATGTCTCAGAGCCGTTCTGTCCACAACTCCGGAAGGTCGTAAAATCAGTCGCTGAAAATTTGGGCTTCAAAATCCGCGAGGGAGGTGTCTATGCATGCATGGAGGGACCCAGATTTGAAACACCGGCGGAGATAAGAGCTCTTGAGAAGCTTGGCGCAGACATGGTTGGAATGACCCTAGTCCCGGAATGCGTGTTGGCTAGAGAGCTTGGGATATGCTATTCCTCTGTTGCGATTATAACGAATTATGCTGCGGGGATCTCGAGAAACATCCTCACACACTCGGAAGTCCTTGAAATGATGAAAAAGAAAAATGAGGAAATAAAGAAGATCTTCCTTTCAGCCATACAAAAGTTGCCTGGAGAGAGAAACTGTTCATGCCCAAAATCTGTAGAAATCTTTGGTCACTCCTCGAAAAATTCTTCATAATATTCTATCGGCTCTGTCTCTACTTCGTACCTTACAGGTTTCTTTTTCTTCTTTTCTTTTTTTGTGACAACTGTGACTTTCTCTTCTCTTTTCTTTTCAGTCTTTATCTTATACTTGGACCCTCTTTTCAGCTCGATTTTATGACCACACTTTTGGCATATGAGTTTTCTACCTTTACCTATTTTTTTCGGAAGCATCAGCCCACCACATTTCGGACAGAATTCCATTTTTATCCTCCGCTTTGGTCCGTTTTTTGTATATAAAGTTAATGTTATGATTGATTTATAAATCAATCGGTTTCTTAATGTTTTCAACTTAAAATTCTGTCCACGGAGATTATTCGGACATGGAGTTTTCCATCCTCTTGATAAAGGTCTGCTTCCGCAGAGAATTTAGCTCCCTTGCGTATGAGCTCTCTAGGACCATTATATTGATCGGGCGTGAGCACGGATCTCCATTTTCCGTCAACAAGCAGTATTGCTTTGCCAGGAAGAACCTTCTCAACTTCGAAGGTGTGAGTTTTCAAATTTCCGTTTTTACTTGTGTTCGGTAATAGAACATCTCCTCTTCGTCTAATCTGACCCGTTGCCTCAAGTCTATCGATACTTTCAGCAATGGCAGATTTCGAGAAACCCTCCTCTTCTAGTTCTTTGGAGATTTCTTGCACTGGTAGACCGTCAATTCCCCGTCGAAGAACCCCCATAACGACTCTTTTTGAAATTTGCGCGATTTCTCTTTCAAATCGCTTTATTCTTTCTTTTTCTGCTAATTCTATTTCTTCTGGTGGAAGCTCTGTAATCTCTTTGGGCTCAAGTGGCGCCGGGGTAGGCGGAGCCCCAATTCTAAGTATGGGATGAAGTTGTTTGTTTAGCTGTTTCACGAGTCTTTTCATTTTATCGAGTTTTCTTTTTGTGCTCCAGAAGTATGCCGTGTCAACAGATTTCTCTGCTGCGAGGATCACAACTCTTCCGAATTTTCTCCTCCCTGTTCTCCCTCTTCTCTGAATGAATCTTATTTCACTCGGAACCGGCTCATAGAAAACAACCAATTCCACGCTAGGGATGTCAAGTCCTTCCTCTCCTATACTCGTAGCAACGAGTACCCTCACTTTGCCTTCTTTAAAAGCCTGCAGAATTTTTCTCTGCTCGTCTTGGCTCATTCCTTCGCCTTCCTTTTTTGCCTGCCCGATGAATTTCTCCGAGTCTATTCCTAAGGATCTGAGCCTCTCAACAATCTTGTTCACGGTATCTCTGTACTGTGTGAACACGATTATTCTGGAGGATGGGTTTATCTTCAGTTGCTCTGCAACAATTTTTTCCACTGCTTCCACTTTCGGATGTTCAATATCGAGCTTCAGAATCTTGTCAAGAAGTTTTCTTTCCCTTAGTTCAGCTATTATCAGTCTATGACTTCTTTTTCGGCTTCTCATCAGTTTTTCCACAAACTTTCGAAACGTGTACACTCCCTGGCTTTCAAGAAGTTCGAGTGCGTGGTAAAGCGAGAGGGCAGCAGACTGAAGGAGTATTGCTTGATAAAGAGCGCCACCACCCCCAGACGAAAGCGCTTCTCTGATTTTTTGTCCCGCTTCTAGCAAGTCAGTTCTGAAGACATATTTTGAAGGTTTCTTTATGATTCCCATTTCAACTAGAGATTTCAACTTTGCGTCGAGCATCTCCCGCAAAGCTTGTTTGATTTCTCCATAGTCGGGAGGAAGTGAAACAGAAAAGAATTCCATCTTTATTCTGCTTGTATACGGTAGCACGTCTGGGTCCTCTTCCGTTCTTATCTCAATGTGTTCGATAAACAGGCTCTTGCAGATTTCCTCGATCTTTTCCCTCTCTGCGCCGGGACTTGCCGTCATAGCCAGAATTATCGGGTATGGGCACTGGCTGACATATGATTTCGCGACTTTCGTGTACGCATAGTTTTTTCTTGACCTGTGACATTCGTCGAAGACAAGCAGGCAGAAGTTCTCCAGTCTGAGACCCCTCTCTAGGTCGTTTGCCACAACTTGCGGGGTAGCGAAATAAAGCCTCCTTTTTCCATTCCAAGCAGCCATCCTATATGCTGGTGGAGTTTTTCCAGTGAGAACTTCGACGTCTTCCTGCCGGATTTTCAGAAACTTTAAAAATGTCTCCCAATGTTGAAAGACAAGTGGTCTTGTTGGAGCCATTACAAGGACCTTTTTATCTCTATAATTGTAGAGAAAATGAGCGGCAACCAGAACAGCAATTATTGTCTTACCAAGAGCCGTTGGAAGAATGACTAAAACGTTTTTCTTTATAGCTTCCTCCGCTATTTTTAATTGATATTCTCTTTCTTCTATCAGCTCGCGACGTAGAATCGGGTTTTCAAGTATGTTTGTAGTTTCAGTCATTTCAATCAAGAGTTGTTGTAACATTTTCAAAAAACTTGTGGAGGTATTCTTTTATTGCCAGAAGTTTTCGATTTGTGGGAGAATAAATGAAAATAATGGTTTCGATCCCGATCCTATTGCTATTCCTACAGGCAGTTGTAGCCACCCCAGAAATTGCTTGGAGATTTAGCAGCGATTCATGTCTCTCTCCTCCTTGTGTTTACGAAATGCTTGTCTTCACAGGTTCAGATGAGGGCCGCTTATTCGCGCTTTACGCCCATAGCGGAAAAATCAGGTGGTCAAAGCAGATGGATGGAAAAATTTTGGCGTCTGCAGCATGTGAGGGAAGAGTATTTGTGAGCACATCCGAAGGAATCGTTTGTCTTAGCGCAGATCACGGCGATCTTCTGTGGAGATTTGAAATGAAAGATCCCAGGAGACGAGCCCTAGTTGTTGGGGGTAATTCGATTTTTATTATTTCTCACGAAGGCTACGTTGTTTCCTTAGGTTTTGATGGAATTCTCCGATGGGAAGAAAATCTCAATGAAATAGTCGTCACCCAGCCGATTTTGCTTGGTGATTCTTTGGTTATAGCCACATTTGGAGGAAATCTCGTTTTCCTAGATATTTCAAATGGAGCTTGGCGTAAAACGATTTCCATTGGTAGGTTCTGTCCGGTGATTTTCGACTTCACAATCGAAGAAAACGTGGCGTATCTATGTTCCGATAATTCTCTTTTTGCAGTTTCCACAAATTCAGGTGAAGTTCTCTGGATGAGGGATCTGGGTTGCGTCACAAAGCCGCTGGTTTTTAAGGAAGGCATTTGCGTAGGCACTTCAAAAGGTCTCGTTTTTCTGAATAAAGAAACCGGTGAGACCATTTGGTCAACGGAAACAAAGGGGAAACCGTTTTTCGTGATATCTGAAACAGAAACGCTCTTGGTCGGGACCAGGACAGGCTTCAAAAATTATGATGCGAACGGAAACTTAATCTGGGAGATGAATGTTGGAGCAGCGGTCTATCCACCTGTTCTTCTATATGGGAAAATTTTTGCATTAGTTTCCCAAAAAGAAATTCTTTGCATAGGCAGCTGGGGAGAGGTTGGAGAAACAGGAAAGGGGATGGGATACGTTTATCTAGCAATTGCTGTTGCATGTAGCTTCTTGTTCGTGCTCTTAGATGTTTTGCTTCCGGAAAAGAGGATTATTAGAAAAAAGAGAGTTGTGAAAAAGGCGAAATGTGGCAAAAGAAAATCTGGTGGGGTCGCCGGGATTTGAACCCAGGTCACCGGCTCCCAAAGCCGGCAGGATAGACCAGGCTACCCCACGACCCCTCAAATGAAAAATGAACGGTTGTAAGTAAAAAACAGTTCTCATCTCACAAAGCGGTTAAATCTTCAGTAGCCTTTATGGTTTCCAATATTTTTTTGCCATATTCAGTTAGTGAGTATTCTCCTTCTCTTTCTTCTACAATTTTCTTTTCCTCGAGCATTTTCACATACAGTTTAACAGGCCACCAATCTCCGTTTTTCGAATAGCTCATCTTTATCTGTCGCAGGCTACAGGGCCCGCTCTTTGCTATGATTGCAAAAATAGTAAGCAAGCTGCCTTCATCCGATTTAAGCCACTGAATGTCTTCGGTTATGCCCATCGCTACTCGGAGAAGGTTTTTATACAACCCTTTTATAGATTGTCGAAAATTAAAATGGGGGATGAGCGCTTGAAGGTGTGGATGATAGCGGGGACATTGCTTGCCCTGCTTATTATCCTTCCAGCATTGGCAATATTCTTTGCTAGTGGCTGGGTGAAGCTCGCTGGGCAGATCGTCCTCTCGATAATCTTCGGTTTGATTGCAGCAGTCTTCCTTCTCTTTTCATACATCTGTATCAGGGCGCAGGCAAAAAAATGGGGCATGAGTCTACTTTTGGCTGCTATTGTTTTAGCATTTCTAATTTATGCCATCTGGATGGGTGTTCCTTTTGTCTAAATTTTTTCACCAACTCCCCAATGTTGTGTGTTTAAAAGTTTAGCCCTTTCTCTGAGTTTCATCATTATGTAGTCTCTAGCTTCAGATTCCTTGATTCTTCCAGAGAGACTACTCATAATATGGTCCATCCTGGGCTTAGCGAGAATTTCAAAGGCTATTTCAACATCTTTCTCTGAAAGAGGTCCTTCCTTTACCTTGTCTTCCAAAAGTTCGGCGGCTTTTTCAACGATCCAATTCAGCTGCGGAAACGACATCCGAAAAGCTATTACATCAATATGATTAAATTGATTTCGATGGATGTATTTGAAGCTATTCACAAAAGGAGGAGCATCCGGGCCTTCAAGCAAGATCCGGTATGTGAAGAGGATTTGAAAAAAATTCTAGAAGCAGCGATTGCAGCTCCAAGTGCAGGAAATAGACAACCATGGGAATTTATAGTGGTTAGAGATGCGGAGAGAAAGAGAGAGCTTGTAGAGGCAGCTCTTGGACAATCTTTCATAGAAGAAGCACCAGTTGTGATTATCGTCTGTGCAAACCTTGCAAGAAGTTCTCGGGTGTACGGTAAGCGTGGCGAGGAGCTTTATGCGATTCAAGATACAGCAGCGGCAATCCAAAACATGCTTTTAGCAGCGTTTGCCTTAGGCTATGGCACCTGCTGGATAGGCGCGTTTGATGAGCGTGAAGTTTCCAGAATTCTAAAGATTCCATCTGGTGTTAGGCCGGTAGCAATAATTCCGATTGGAAAGCCCGCAGAGAAACCATCAAAAACCCCTCGTTTGCCATTAGACGAGGTTGTCCATAGGGAAACTTATTGAGCTTGCTCCCCCTTTAGATATTCGCGTAATAAGGGTCTCTCCTCCAACTTCACGGAATAGATTTTCAATTGTTTTCGCATTTTTTTGGTTGCAAAATGCGAAAACAGTTTTTCCGAGCATAGCTTGGCTTGCGCCCAACGCTCCTTCTCTGACCGCCATATCGCACATCTCTCTCAGTTCTTTGCTCATTAGACCGAGCTTTTCTGCGAAATCTCTGGAAATCTGGAGAAAATTGGAGATCGTTGGGGATGCTAGGATTCTTCGCATAGCATCCCCACCGAGTTCTTTTGCACGTTTTATGAATTCTTCTTCTCTTAGAATGGAGGAAGTTTTTATTTCTCCGAGAGTACAACAAACTATCAAAAAATTTCCATTCAGCTTCATTTTTCTTGTTTTACCGTATGGTGGGGCTCCGGGTTTAACTCCAATGACCAAACCTCCTGTGGACTGAGCGTTCACATCCCCAAGACCGGTTCTACAGATGACTTCCGCTACATGCGCATTTGCAATGATTTCTGATCTTCTCATCTTTAGTCCGAGGGCGCGAACTAAACCAATTGAAACACCAAGCGCTCCAGCGCCACTTACTCCAAATCCCGCCCCAACGGGAACTTCGGTTAGATGTTCAATGGTTGCGCTCCAGCCCTCCGGCAGAAGCTTTTCAGCCACCCACCTGCTTGTTTTAGCCTCACAACGCTTACCGTTTATTTCGATTTCAATGTTTCTCTTCTCGGATTTTCTCAGGGTCACTTGGGTTTTCACACCTGCTTCGGTGCACGGTCCGCAATTTCTAGATCCACAACGCAAAGGATTCTCGTGTAGAAAAGGCTGGAAAAAGCCGGAAATGTGGCCGGGAACAAAAACTTTGGCTTTCAAGATTTCCTTTTCCGCAGCTCCTCCAGCGCAATGTTTAAGACCGTCCACGCTATTTCCTCTTTGCTTGCACTCATTTTACTTTTCATGTTTTTTGAGATGATGATAACCTCATTTCGATCCGCTCTGAAGCCTGCTCCCGGTCTTGCAACATCGTTAGCTACAACTAAATCTAGGCCTCCCTCCTCTAGTTTTCTTTTTCCTGAATTCTCTAACTCTTCATCGCTGACGAAATACTCGGCTTTAAAGCCCACGACGAACGCTTCCGGAACTTTTCTTTTAACATCGTCGAGAATTCTCGGCGCAGGTTTCAGTTTCAGTAAAACAGGTTGATCGTGTCTGAGTTTTCTTTCGAAAGGACTTTCAACCTCGAAATCAAGGGGAGCCGCAGCGGCAACAACTATGTCCGGATGTTCTTCGAGCGCGCGATCAAAAGCATCCTTCATCTCTTTCGTAGTCCTAACCTGCACAACGTTTATGTCTTCAGGAATTGGTTCGGTTCCAGGTCCATATATTAAAGTGACCTCGGCCCCGCGAGCCGCCGCAATCTTGGCAAAGGCAATTCCCATCTTTCCGGAGCTCGGATTTGTAATAAATTTTATGGGATCTATCGGTTCCACAGTTGGACCTGCTGTGACAAGAACCTTTAAACCATCCATATCTTTTTTCGTCAGAACACAAAGAACATGCCAGAATATTCTTTCTATCGGTGGAAATTTCGCCTTTTCTTCTTCAACAATCGGTTCTACAACTACCATTCCCATTTTTTTGATTTTCGCGAGGTTTTCCTTAACCGCAGGATGTTCGTACATAGAAGCATGCATGGCGGGAACCAATATTACCGGTTTCTTCAATCCTAGCGCAACGGAGACAAGAGATGTCACAGTTGTGTCATCTATACCTTGAGAAATTTTTCCTATGGTGTTTGCCGTTGCAGGGGCTACCAGTATAACATCCGCCCACAGAGCCGTCTCTACATGCTCTATTTTTCCCGTGAGTTCTATTATGACCTCGTTGCCAGTTGCCCACTCCATCAGGTTGGGAGATATGATTTCTGTAGCACTTTTTGTCATCACCGCCCGGACCTCAGCACCGTGTCTCATCAAAAGTCTTGCGAGCTCTGGTGCCTTGAAGGCCGCCACGCTACCGCAAATTCCGAGAGCGATTTTCTTTCCCAAAAGCTCTTTTCCTTTGCTACCTATGATATCCCTTGAAGGATGCATGCGATTCACTTTTTATCCAACTCTCGTTTGTTTTATTAACTTTCCGTGTTCGTCGATTTCACCATATCTTATTCTTATCGAAGAAATAGGCTTACCATCCTCAGCAAGTACGAATGGGATCTCCACTATTTGGAGAGGAGGAAGATTATTCTTTTGTCTTTTTTCGTTTATTTCCTTCGCTCGACATTTGGTTTCAGGACTGACAACAATCGCTTCAGCTTCTGGATCGTCTACTGCCGGTCCAAACGGATCCTCAAGTATGGTTATCTCTGTTCTTCCCAGCCAGTCGTTCTCACGCAGGAAATGAAGGACAGCCAGCAATCTGACTGCCAGTGGTGCAACTCCCGCAGAGTCTTTTTGCAGAAGTTCTGCCATTTTGTCTGAAGATATTCCTAAGCAAACGCGCTCCCCGATTTCGTACGCCTTTCTCAAAAGAGTTTTATGTCCGTCATGGAAGTAATCGAAAGTTCCGCCAACCACAACCTTTTTGTACTTGATGTTGTTGTTCTTCATATTTTCAAGACTTCTTTCCAGTCAAGTTTTATTGGCTTATGCTTGAAAGGCCTAGCTCCAGCACCGATGTAATCCTTAACTACATGACCGTTTCCTATGACCACGTACTTTGTTGTTGTGAGTCCCTCAAGTCCAACTGGGCCACGAGCGTGAATTTTACTCGTGCTTATCCCAACCTCGGCACCGAGTCCGTAGCGATAGCCGTCGCTGAATCTGGTAGACGCGTTTACCATTACGCTCGAAGAATCGACTTCTGAGACGAATTTTAGAGCGTTCTTCATGTTTTCCGTAACTATTGCATCCGTGTGTTTAGATCCATAGATGTTTATGTGATTTATTGCCTCCTCGATCGAATCCACGATTTTTATGGAAATTATGAGATCTAGGTATTCAGTTCTCCAGTCCTCCTCTGTGGCCAGTTTAACATCTGGCAATATCTCTTTGACACGTGGACATCCTCTGATCTCTACACCAGCTTGTTTATAGAGCTCTGCAAGTTTTGGCAGAAATTCTTTAGCGATCTTCGAATGAACGAGCAAAGTTTCAGCAGCGTTGCAAACAGCGGGATATTGGACTTTTGCGTCAAAACAGATTTTCAGCGCTTTTTCCAGATCCGCATATTCGTCTACGTACACGTGACATATGCCTTCCGCATGTCCAAGGACAGGGATTTTCGTATTTTCTTGAATGTATTTCACAAAATCCTTGCCTCCGCGGGGGATGATGAGATCAATATATTCGTCGAGCTTTAGCAATTCTCTTACTTCCCATCTCTCTTCCACAAGTTGAATCCACCCGGACGGAGCTCCGAGCTCCTCGCTTTTCTCTTTGAAAATGCTGAAGAAAACCCTGTTTGAATATTTTGCTTCTCTTCCCCCCTTTAAGATCACAGCATCCCCTGACTTTAGACAGAGTGAGGAAATCTGCGGAAGTACGTCGGGTCTCGCCTCAAATATACAGCAGATTACACCAATCGGACATGTTAGCTTATAGACATAGAGGTTGTCATCCATCTCCATGGCGTAAACAGTTTTCCCCAATGGATCCGGCAATTCTGCAACACTTCGAATCATTTTTGTTATGTCAGCAATTTTCTCTTCGTTTAGTTTTAATCTTTGGAGCACGGGTTTTGTTATTTCCCCTCTTTCTAACATTGTCTCCGCTTCTCTGATATCCTTAGCATTCTCTTCCAGCACCCGTGCTTTTTGTGTTTCAATCTCTTTAGCTATCGCAAGCAATATTCGGTTTCTATCGTCTTTAGAGAGATTGGGAAGTCTCAATGAAGCTTCGCGCGCTTTTTTAGCTTTTTCGATTACTTCCATCACTCCCGCCTCGGCAGGAAAAGGGTTCCTATCTCTTCTCCTTTCAGAATTCTTTCCAAAACATTTTTTTCTCTGCTGTTTGCGATAACCGCAGCTATCCCAGCCTCCGTGACTATTCTGGCCGCTTGAACTTTTGTGAACATTCCGCCGAAGCCTTTCGAAGATTTTAAAACGGCTCTTTCAATTCTGGGTGTTACTCTCTCCACGAGCCCAATGATCTTACTTTCGGGTTTCTTGGGATCTCCAAGATAAACGCCGTCTACATCGGAGAGCAGAACGAGCAAATCAGCCTTTACCCCCTTAGCAACATAGGCGGATAAAATATCGTTGTCTCCAACTTTTATTTCTTCGGTCGCCACCGTGTCGTTTTCGTTTATTATTGGTATCACTCCCCACTTCAGCAAAGTCGCTGCCGTGTTCCTAAAATTCTTATATCTTTCCGCATCTACGAAGTCTTCTGCTGACAGAAGGATTTGGGCTACAACTTGTTCGTGCTCTCCAAAATATTTTTCATAAGTTTGCATGAGTATTCCTTGGCCGATCGCTGCAACGGCCTGAAGAGCCGAAAGCTTCCTCGGCCTGTTTGTTATTTTCATTCTCCCCATCCCGGCTCCTATCGCTCCAGACGACACAATTAAAACTTCCTTGCCCATTTTTTTCACAGCCATGACGTCTTTTACAAACTTCCCGATCTTTTCTTCATCGAGTTTGTGGTTTTCTCCAGTCAGCGACTTTGTGCCTATTTTTACCACCATTCGTTTGACTTTCTTAAGGTCAGCTCTCGAATGTATTGTCCTCATATCTCCTTCACCCGTTCAAGTTGTTTTAACACGTATCTCCTTATTTCTTTCGGTTTTGGAAGTTTTCCCACGATTTTTCCATCTTTAACTAGAGGCTGCAGCGCCTTTTCCATCTTTCCTCCGCATTTTGGGCACTTTCCAGGGGTCTCTCCCTCTCTAGTGAGGAGAAATGCGAGACAATGACGACATCTCCATACGTCTTTCCTACCTCCGAGTTTTCCGCGTTTTGCTGCAGGCTTTCCATTCAGTTCTACTATATCCATGGCAAAGTCGACGGTCGGAGCGTTCGTGATCGAAGTTCCAACCCCGAAGCCGTCCGCCCCAGCTTCGCAGAGCTCCTTTATGTTTTTTTCACTAATTCCTCCCGAAACAAAAATTTTCACCCATTTATATCCTCTGACGTCGAGTTCCCACCGAATTTCTTTCACTATCTCACTCATATTTCCCCTTCTCGAGCCGGGAGTATCTAGCCTTACGCCCGTAAGTTTTTTTCCGAGAGTCTCGGCAGCCATGATCGCCTCGGCCTTCTCATCATAATAAGTATCGACTAGGGCTATCCGAGGAATTTCAGCCGGCATGACATCGTCGAAGGCCTTCCAGGCACTTCTCTGATCTCCGAAGCATATTATCAACGAATGTGGCATAGTTCCCATTGGCTTTTCCCCAATCGTCTCGGCCCCGATTAAGCTGGAAACTCCATCAAATCCGCCGATGTAGGCTGCTCTGTCTAGCATTGGAGCGATTGCAGGATGTGCCCTGCGTATCCCGAATGCTATAAGAGTTTTCCCCCATGCGAGTTTCCTTATTCTTGCAGCTACCGTAGCAGCTCCGGTCGCTTGACAGAGCATTCCTAGCATGGGAGTTTCGAATTCACAGTATTCCGCGTATTTTCCGTCAATAGTCAATACCGGAACTCTAAATCCTCGCAAATCATAGGGATGAAAGATAGTTCCTTCAGGCATCGAGCTAACAGTCACTGGAACATCTTCGAAAAGCTGTGCTACCTCTTCTACGCCGGCCAGAACCGCCCAAGGCCAGTTGTTTGGCAAAGAGCTAGCCGTCACCTCCGCCAGGGCAGAAATTGATTTCATGCCTTTCTTTTCGAGGATCTGTCTGGTTCTGACGAAGTAGATGTCTGTGGTTTTTCCACTTTTGATTTCCTCAACCGTGGCAATATGGAACTTTCTCATTTTCACCCCAACCAGAAATAATCTCTTCCGAGATGGTTATTTTAGCCCCATATAGACTCCTCATCGTTTCGAGAGCCTGTTCGTGTTTTTCCTTTTTGACGGCGTTTGTGCAATCCGAAGGTATAACAATAAGATAGCCGCGGAAGAAAGCATCCGCGGCCGTATGTTGAACGCAGATATCTGTTACGACTCCGGTGAGAATAACTTCTTTCACGCCCAGTTTTTTCAAAAGGTCATCTAGTTCTGTTTGGAAAAAGGCACTGTAAGTTCTCTTCTTTATGATGAAATCTTCGGGTTTTGGAGCTAGTTCTGGAATTATTTCAGAACCTTTTGTCTCTAGCATTGCGTGCTCACCCCAAATAGAGATCTCAGGATCCCAACGGTTGTGAGCATCACAGACGTATATCACAGGTATTCCCCGTCTGCGTGCGGCTTCAGACAATCGTTTAATGTTAGGGATTATTTTCTGAGCATGCTCGCCTCCGAATTTTCCAGTCACAAAATCAACTATCATATCGATTATGATGACTGCCTGCATTGCATCAAAACTAATTTTTATTCTTAATTAAGGTTTGCTACTTTTTCAGACATACGCAATAAACATCTTCCCCGATTTCCCCGCTTTTTTCAACGGAAAAACCAGCAGACTTGGCCCAAGAGACCAACATCTCTTCTTTATGTTTTTTCTTGAGGCTCGTTAGAATCACCAGGCCGCCAGGCCGCACCACACGGCATATTTCCTTTACTGTGGTTTCTGGATCTGGCATGTTCTGCAAAAGGGTGACAGAAACCACAAAATCGAAAGAATTGTCTTTGAATGGGAGAAAATCGGCGTCCGCGATCACAACACATACGTTTTTTACAGCATGTGGAATCCTTTTCACCATGCCTGGGGAAATGTCCATACCGATCGCTAGGTCAGCCTTTCTAGCGACTCTTAAAAGGAGTTCCCCTGTACCACACCCAACATCCAGAATTCTTCCGATCTTGGATGGCAATATGCTCAAAACCAACTCGTACTTCTCACGCTGAATTTCCCGATATCTTCTTCTGTATTTTTCAGCTGTTTCCGAATACAGCTTGGCTAGCTCAATTTTTCTTAAGGACATCATTTCATTTTATATGTATGCGGAAAAATGAATGGTGTTTCTACGTGATGGAAAGAGTAAGAAAATTGCAGGAGAAAATGGAGGAATACGGACTCGATGTTTTCATCGCTTTTAAAAATCATAGATATCTCGCTGGAAGTGAGGCGGGAAAAGCCGTAATCGTTCCTTGTAAAGGTAAGCCAATTTTGATTTGCAGCAGGTTAGAGTTCGACAGAGTAAAAAGAGAGAGCTGGATAAAGGACGTTCGGGCGTTTTCAGGATGGAAGTCTCCACTCAGGTCTGGAGAGAGCATCTTTTTTGGACAACCCTGGGAACTTGTCATAAATTGTTTAGAGGAGTTGGGAGCGAAAGTTGTAGGATATGATCAAGCCCCTCCTGAGTTCATCAGTAAGTTGCGAATGCTGTACCGAGCCGGTTACAAAAGACTTCCGAAAATTGTGGAGGAAATGCGAATGATGAAGGATTCAAAAGAAATCGAAATAATGAAGAAAGCGGCGAATCTCGCAATTTTGGGAATGAAGAGAATTCATGAACTCCTATCACCTGGTGTCTCGGAACTGGAACTTGCGGCCGAAGCCGAGCATGTGATGAGAAAATCGGGAGGGGAGGGTACTCCTTTTCCAACGATAGTCGCATCTGGTGAAAACTCTTGGCTGCCTCATGCGGGAGCGACGGATAGAAGAATCAAAAAGGAGGATATAGTGGTTGTCGACCTAGGCTGTTATTTTGAGGGTTATGCGTCAGATATGACCAGAACTTTTGTCCTCGGACATTCACGGAAGTTCAGAAAACTAGTGCAGATAGTCAGAGAAGCGCAAGCGGAAGCCTTGAAAAGAGTCAGAGGAGGGATAAAAGCGAGCGATGTCGACCTCGCGGCCAGAGAATTCATCAGAAGAAAAGGGTTACTCCGGTTTTACCTTCACGGAACCGGCCATGGAGTAGGTCTGGATATTCATGAGCCACCTTCCCTTTCTCCGACATCTCAAGAAATTCTCCAGGAGGGAATGGTAATAACAGTGGAACCTGGGGTGTATGTTAAAGGAGTAGGAGGAGCAAGGTGGGAAGATATGGTAATAGTGAAAGAAGAAGGCTTTGAGAAACTAACGGAGGTAGATTTGGATGGCTGAAAGAAATGCGTGGGAGAAAAACTTCAGTGAGTGGTTTGCTGAGATGCTCGAAAGAGCGGAAATAGTAGATCCCAGATATCCTGTCAAGGGGCTATACGTCTGGCTCCCATACGGATTTAAGATAAGAAACAATGTTGTTTCTATCCTTAGATGGTTACTCGACGAGTCTGGACACAGTGAAATGCTCTTCCCCATCTTGATCCCGGAAGACCTTTTCAGAAAAGAGGCAGAACACATACGAGGATTCGAGGGGCAGGTTTATTGGGTGACTCACGGAGGAACGGAGCCCCTCGATGTCAGGCTAGTTTTGCGACCGACGTCGGAAACAGCAATGTATCCGATGTTTTCTCTGTGGATAAAATCTCACGCCGATCTGCCACTCAAGATCTACCAAGTGGTTAGCGTTTTCAGATATGAGACAAAAATGACCAAGCCCCTCGTAAGGGTTAGGGAGGTGACGACATTCAAAGAGGCCCATACCGCTCACGCGAGCTGGGAAGATGCAGAGAGGCAAGTTTTTGAAGCGATCGGGATTTACAAAAGGTTTTTTGATTTACTTGGAATTCCTTCTGTGATTTCGAAAAGACCGAAGTGGGATACATTCGCTGGGGCGGTTTACTCCATTGCTTTTGACACGCTTGCTCCTGACGGAAAAACTTTGCAGATAGGGACAATCCACAATCTAGGTCAGAACTTTTCAAAAGTCTATGATGTGAAGTATGAAAAGCCAGATGGTTCGCATGAATACGTCTATCAGACTTGTTACGGAATATCCGAGAGAGCAATTGCTGCAGTTTTGATGGTTCACGGTGATGATATCGGTTTTTGTCTCCCCCCACTTGTGGCTCCAATCCAGATTGTTATTGTCCCTGTGATTTTCAAGGAAAAAAGCGAGGAGATCATGCAGACGGCCCGGAGAATTTTCGAGATTTTAAGGGGTGCCGGTTTTAGGGTTCATCTTGACGATCGAGATTTGAGACCTGGCAATAAGTATTACTACTGGGAGAGAAGAGGGGTCCCGCTTAGAGTAGAAATCGGGCCCTCAGAGGTTGAGAAATCTGAAGCGATGCTTGTCAGGAGAGACACAGGAGAGAGGTGTACGGTGAAAGCCGATGATTTGGTGAGAGAGGTCAACAAAATCTTAGAAGAAATCTCTGAAAATCTCCGAGTGAGAGCTATGAAGTTCTTCGAGTCGAGGATACATCGTGCGGAAAGCGTCCAAGAAGCGGCACAGATCTTGGCCGAGAAAGGAGGAATAGTTAAACTTTGCTGGTGCGGCTCGGAGGAGTGTGGCATGTCGATAGAGGAAAAAACAGGTGGAAGAATTCTCGGAGAGTCTCTTGACGAAAAAGCAACCGGGAAGTGTGTCAACTGTTGCGGAGATTCGGAAAAACTGATTTACTTAGCTAAAACTTACTGAAGCGATTTCATAGCCTGCAAAACTTCATCTTCACTCGGGAATCCGACGGGTCCGTGATATCTTATCTTCAAGCCTGCTGCAACAGACGCGAACCTTGCAGCCTCAATCACATCTTTTCTTTTCAAATATCTGCAGAGAAACGCAGTTCCGAAAACATCCCCGGCTCCAGTCATGCTTCTAGCGTCTACTTTCAGGCTTGGAACCTCGAAGAAGTTTCTCTCATGAAGAACGATGCTTGTTTTTTCTCCACGCGTAACGATCACAACCGAAGGGCCCGCTTCTGCCAGCTTTTTCATTTCGGATTTTGGCTCAGGTCCAAGAATGACGCTTTCCTCCTTTCCTATTTTTAGGATGTCCACATATCGTAGATATTCGCGAAGATCCTTTTTCACAATTTTGATATTGCCATTCTTTTCGATTTTTCTCAAAATCCCTTGAGGATCGAGGGCAACAACATTCTTTTCCGTCTTTAAACTGGCTAAAAGTTCTGCGGAAATTTCGCCCGCTATCGGAGAAACGTAAAACGCTTTTGCGTCCCTATAAGATCCCGGCACATCTTGGGGAAGGATTTCTGGAGCCACATATCTGCAGACCTGCTTCCTGTTTCCTTTCTCGTCGTAAATATTTTCGAACGTAGTGGTCTTCTTTCCGCTGACGAGAATCCCTTCCGTGTCCAAACCGAGCTTACTGAAGAGAGGCGGAAATCTTTCAACGAAGTCTCTTCCAACTTTTGAGACTATCCCAGTCTCGAAGCCCAGCGAAACAGCTGTGAGACCACCATAGATCGGTGCTCCGCCTAATGCGTTTTCTATCGTTCCCCAAGGGTAGGTGTTTATATCGATTGCGAAATGACCGACGATTACGACTTCGACCATTCTATCTCTCCCTCTTGCCAGCTATGAACTCCTCCACCGCTTTACGCGCTTCCTCGTCAGACATCTGAACAGGTGGATGTTTGAAGAAATATGCCGAGACGCTTATGAGCGGTCCGCCTATTTTCCTGTCTAGAGCGAGCTTCACAGCTCTTATCGCATCTATAACAACTCCAGCGCTGTTGGGGGAATCTTCAACGGAGAGCTTTACATCGATGTAAAGAGGAACATCGCCGAACTTCCTTCCTTTTATGTATATGTAGCATATTTTCCTGTCCTTCAGGAATGGGACATAATCACTTGGACCGATTCTAAGCGGGACTTCATACGGCAACTGGCTGGAAACGGCCTCGGTTTTGCTTATTCTCTTCGAACTCAGACGTTCCTCCTCCAGCATGTTGAGAAAGTCCGTGTTTCCACCTATGTTCAGCTGATAGCTTTCTTCGACCTTGACACCTCTGTCAACCAGCAGTTTAGTGAGTGTTCTGTGCAAGATCGTAGCTCCAACCTGCGACTTTATGTCGTCGCCGACACATGGAATCTTTTCCTGCTCAAACTTTTTTGCCCAGTTTTTGTCGGAAACGATGAACTCTGGGATGCAGTTTATAAAGCCGCAGCCTGCCTTTAGTGCCTCGTTTGCGTAAAATCTACTTCCTTCATAGCTTCCCACCGGCAGGTAGTTTATCAGTATATCGGCATCCGTTTCCTCGAGCACTTTGGCAACGTTCACCGGCTTCTGCCTTTTATCTACGGGAATCACCGGCGTCAGATATTTTCCGAGTCCGTCAAGAACGGGACCTCTCATGACTTCAACCCCAAGCTTGGGAACATCGCAGAATTTGACAGTACAGTTTGGTGGAGTGAAGATAGCTTCTGAGAGATCTTTTCCAACTTTATTCGCGTCAACGTCGAAGGCTGCCACAAATTTTATATCTCTTATGTGATATCCGCCGAAGTTAACATGCATGAGGCCCGGGACAAACTCGTCCTCTTTTGCATTTTTATAATACTCAACGCCCTGCACAAGTGAGGACGCACAGTTTCCGACACCTGCTATGGCAACTTTTATCTTACTCATCCGTTTTCACCATATTTCATTTTCTGATATATCAATTTCGGAAATATTTATAAAGCTTGCGGATGAACGGTCGATTGTGAAAGAAGCGCCACTAGTCAGGCTGAAGAAGAAAACAACGGTGGAAATTCTGTGGATGTATTTTCTAAGGTTACTGAGCGAGCGACCTATGTGCGGTTATGAGTTGATGAAGGAGATTGAGCGGAGATTTGGATGGAAACCACCGATAGTCACATCATATCTCGTTTTGCAGGCTTTGAGGAGAGATGGATACATCACGGTGCGTAAAGTCACGGGGAGGAGGAGAAAAACATTGTACGAAATCACGGCACGGGGCAGAGATCTTTTCCAGAAAGGCAAGGATTATCTAAGAAATCTGTATAGAGGGTTCAGCGTCCGCTCAGCCTCTTCCTCGCAACTATCACCCTTTGGGAAGCCGTCAAGTTCGCCAAGAAAGCAACGATCACAACGGCATACTTGACGCATCCGACTAGGGCGCCTATTCCCAGGATGAGCATTCTTTCCGGTCTTTCTCCGAGTCCAACATCCATCTCTTTAGCTCCTGCTGCTTCTGCTCTCGCTCTGATATAACTGACGAGAAAGCTCCCCTCTATCGCAAGGAAACACCAGAGCCAGCCGGGAAGCCAGCCAGCTTCTGCGAGCCCTCCATATGCCACCGCAGCCAAGACTGCGAAATCCACGAGTCTGTCTATCGTCGAGTCAAGAACGCCTCCGAAGGCCGTGACCATCCCGCCGAATTTTGCAACGGCTCCGTCGAGTAAATCAAAGATTCCGCAGATCAGTAGGAAAATTCCTCCTAAAAATTCGTTCGAACGTGCGAAAAAGAAAACAGAAACCATTCCGACTAAGAGTCCGATTAGTGTGAGAGTGTTTGGTGTGATACCTCTGGCAGCGATGGAAGTGGCAATCGGAGCCACGATGTTGCGCACCTTCTCTTTCACGCGACTGAGCATTCTCTCGAAAAATCATTCTCCGTATTTTGAATAAAAGCATCAGGAAGAGGTGGCGCTCTTGAAATTAATTATATGTCAACGGTCAGAGATTTTCTGGGGAGGTTCAGAGTGAAAGCAAAAATATGGCTGGGTCCGGCGGGAATTCCCGGAATGTGTAAGGAGAGGAGCACGCTTGCTGGAGTTCGCTGCGTTGCCGAAATCGGTCTGAACGCCATGGAGATAGAGTTCGTCAGGGGTATAACGCTCACGCAGAAAGCAGCGGAGGAGGTTGGAAAGATCGCTCAAGAGCTCGGCGTCAGACTCTCCGTCCATTGTCCATATTTCATAAACCTGTGCTCCCCAGACAAAAAGAAGGTTGAAGCCTCAAAGCAGAGAATTCTCGAATCTGCCAGAAGAGCTCATGCAATGGGTGCGGACATAGTAGTTTTTCATCCCGGCTATTATGGCGGAAGATCTCCGGAGGAGGCGTACCGAACGGTCAAGGAGGCGGACTCAGACATGATCGCCAAACTCGAGAAGGAGGGAATTGATGATGTCTTCTTGGGTCACGAGACGACGGGGAAACAGAGCGCTTTCGGAACCTTGGAAGAAATAGTCTCTCTGTGCAAGGAGCTTTCAAGGTGTAGACCTGTCGTGGATTTTGCGCACATCTACGCCAGGCAGGGTGGAAGGATCGACTACGCGCAAATCTTAGATGCTCTAAAGCCTCTGAAGCTTGATCATCTTCACACGCACTTCACAGCAATGGAATGGACGCCTGCTAAGCAAGCCGGCGCCGGAAACGAAAAGCGACATCTACCAATGCGAGCTGGAGATCCGCCGTTTCGACCACTCGCCGAAGAAGTTTTGAAGAGAGGAATGAAGATAACAATAATCTCTGAATCGCCAGTTCTGGAATTGGACTCTCTCGAGATGAAGAAAATTTTTGAGAAGCTAGGCTACAGATTTGAGCGCTGAAACGAGCTCCTCGATCTTGACTGTCTCCTGCTTTTTTGTTTTCAAATCTCTCAGGGCGACTTGACCGGCAGAGACTTCTTTTCTTCCGACTATCACAGCAAATCTCATCCCCATCGAATCCGCATGACTCAGGGCCTTTTGTAGGCTTCTTTCCATAACCTCCATCTCCGTTACTATACCCTTTCTCCTCAACATGTTAGAGATTTCCAAAGCTTTGGGCAGGAGATCCCTCTCGAGTGGAACGACATAAACTAACGGTTTTATCGGCTTTTCCGCTTTGCCGTCTTTCAGGAGAAGAGAGGAAATCCTATCGACGCCGAAGCCGACTCCGGTCGCTGGTGTTTTGGGTCCTCCCAGTCTTTCAACGAGCGTGTCATACCTGCCGCCACCCGCGACCTGCACATCTCCGACATAGACCTCAAAGACAGTCCCCGTGTAATAGTCGAGGCCCCTCGCTATTCCGAGATCTATCTCAAACTTCTCTCCAGCTTCGCGGAGAATTCTTAAAAGCTCCTTAGACCTTTCAAGCATGGATTCATCGATGTCGAACTCGCTTAACTTCTGAAACACTCTGAAATCTCCACGCAAGGAAAAAATCTTTAGGAGCCTTTCATATTCTTCTTCAGGAACGCCAGCTTTCCGCAGTTCTTCAAGAATCCTATTCCTGTTTCCTGAATCAACCGCCCTGAGTATAGGGTCCTGCTTTTCTTCCTTTACCCCAACCGAGGCGAGCACATTCCTTAAAATTCCAACATCACCAATCCTTAGCTTCCAGTCATTCATTCCAACTTCGCGCATAATTTCGCATGTTAGGGAGATCACTTCCGCGTCCGCCTGCGGGTTTGGGCTTCCGATTATCTCACAACCAGCTTGCGTGAATTCTCTCCATCTCCAAGCTTGCGGTTCTTCGTACCTGAAGCATTCTCCAAAATAGAAAAGTCTGACTGGGGGAGGATTTCTCTTAAGATGTTGGATGAAAAACCTTATCGCCGGTGCGGTTAGCTCTGGTCGAAGGGCAAGCTTTCTCCCAGACTTGTCTTCAAAATCATAGATCTGTTTGATTATCTCACTTCCGCTCTTGACGAGAAATAGTTCGAGATGTTCGAAAATTGGCGTCTGCACTTCTTGAAATCCGAATCTTTCGAAAACACTTCTCATTTTTGAGACCACAAACCTTGCAGTTGCCAGCTCGTCTCCCCAGAGATCTCTGGTTCCTCGCGGACACCGCAACTGCATCAATCGATCACCGAATGGTCAACTTGCAGAATTCTAACATATCCGTTTGAGCTTTTGAAGACCTGCGTTAGGAAATCGACATTCAACTTATCTTGGAAAGCTTGGATTCCGATAGGCTCCGGTCTGCTGGTTATTTGCTCGGACACTCCGCTGATCAACCATGCAGTTTCTATGTTCCCGGTCTGGTTGAGGAAAACCACGAGGGTTTCCGGAATTTCTGCTTCATTCTCGGGCGGGTAGAATCCTGCCATGTTTGTCGGTCTACCACTTTCGTCAATCACAACGATTGCATATCCATCCATAGTTTTCTCCTCATTTTCGGTTCTCAGGAATACTCGCCCATTCTGGTGATCTAAGACAACTTCTCTCCTGTCGCCTCCGAAGTTGAAGACATACATGCTATCTTGCATGCTCGGTCTTAGGCCATATGGGCGATATCTGACATTTGCTTTAAATATTATTGTGAGAGGTTCGTAAACACTGTAGTTCCACCATGCGTAATAGTACTCGTCATAAGTGAACAGTATGTAGTCGATTTTTATTCCGAAATTGTCTCTATAGGTTTTAAGATACCATTTGAGCTCGTTTTCACCAATCTGTGGAAAACGCTGAACGTCGGTTCTCCTTCCGTTGATGAAAAATGGTTTAGCAGGTTCGTTTACCCCGTAAAGTCTAGCTTCATTATTCTTCACATAATAAACATAATCTGGTGGTTTCGGCCAGAAGTTTGGATCGTTTTCCCATTTTCCTTGCTCGCCTATCCCCTCCACACCATCGCAGACGGTTTTTCTTTCCGTCGCTCCAGTCAGCAGGTGTCCGTATGACCATTGGATAGAAACTATTGCGTTTTCAGGAGTGTTCTCTCTTATCCATTTGAAAGCCTCCATAAGCGCCGCATCAAGTCCAGCTCCGAGTCGCCATTCCGTAGGCGGCGTTGTTGCTTCAGCGGCCCTTGTTGCGTTCACGACAAATGCAGATCCGAGAAGCACGATGATAGCAACGGCCAAAACCGGAGTCTGAAATCTTCTGAGCCAGCTCCAGTCAGGATGGAAGGAGAAATCCTTCAACCAGCTCAGAATAACGCTGATCCCGACTCCAGCCATAACTGGTAAAAGCGGCCACCACTGTCTTTCAAATCTAGCCTGACCTGCTTTCGGCCACACCATCGCAAGCATTACAATGAACCAGGCTAAAAGGAGAAAGTGATGGGGTTCTCTTTTCCAGATGCAATAGAGAACTGTTACGATACAACCGATGAGGGTTATGCCTAGGAGAAAATTGTTTTGATAGAACTTTGTGAAGATATCCGAGAAAGAAGCGGGCGCGACCATTTCGGAGGCGTAGCGTGGGAAGGATACCCTGCCACCCCCGCCAATTCCCACATAGTCAAGTATAGACTGCGCAGTTCCCAGCCATCTGTCTGGACTAACACCTCCAGACCAGAAAACTACAGTTGACGTCACGATAGCTATCACAAACCCTATCAGCAAGGGCATATGAGAGTTCACAGTATTTTTGAACGCTAAATCGATGCTCCTCCTTTTCTTGAGAAGTTCTGTAAAGAAGTAAGCGGCGAGCGTGAACAGTATTCCGCCGATGAGGGCGACTGAGATAAACATTGACCCAGCCCAAGTCAGCACAAATAGTCCAAAAGTTATCCCGCTAAGGATTCCGTAGGGAATGATCCCATCTTTTCCAGATTTCATAAGCTTGACAAAGAAGTAGACAGTCCAAGCGCACATGAACGTTATCGTGGGTTCTCTGTCGAAGGCCCCAACTTTGTTCCAATATATTGATGATACGAGGGTTGTGAAGAGGAAGGCCGCCACCGCTCCTGCAACATCCCCGTGAAGCTCCCGACCAAGCAGAAAAATCGGGATTATGCTAAGACAGAAGAAAATTATTCCATAATATTTTGCTATGTCGTAGAGATCTACAGATGGTAAGACGGTCTTTACTCCGCGGTATATCATGACGGCCAGGAGGGGTTGCAACTGCTCTTTTTCGAACTCCCATCCATGCGGTGCATGTGACCATGGATTTTTCTCTGCAAATCCGTTGTTTCTTTCCAACAACTTGGCTTCTGCCCAGATCCATCCGCTGTCGGATGTTGTAAGAGTCTCGTATCTTTTACCCGGGATTAAGAGAATGGATGAAGCGATTACCATTAACGCTAGCAGATATCCGGCTATCAGATATCTCCTGTAGTTCAGCGCCAACACCCTGTTAAGTGTAGAACGGGAAATTTAAGAGCTTGCTTTAGGAGCTTCCTCTTTCTTTTCAGGTTCGGGTGGCGGAGACGTCACTTCTTTTGTAGTTGCCATTATCCACCCAAGCCAGACACCCAGCGCCGAGACCACCCAGACTCCGATTGCTACCGGCAGTACAATGAACCACGAAGTAGTTCTAGCGTAGTCAAATAGACCGATTTCCAACCACCCTACTTTTGCTAATACAAAACCCACATAAAGGGCGAAAACGATAGCGCCGACTATGCAGAGGAGAACTCCTAAGACCTTACCCTTTCCCACAGTGTTCACCTCGTCATATCATTTATTTTCCTATTAAATACTTTTTTCATGATGGGCCCGTGGCCTAGCCAGGATATGGCGGCAGCCTCCTAAGCTGCAAGTCCCGGGTTCAAATCCCGGCGGGCCCGCTAGGAATTAAGGTTAGGTTCCAAAAAGCTCAAAAAGGGCGAACACACCCATAGCAAACGCCAAGAAGAACCACACCGGATTTTGAAGCAGTCCGAGTCCCGCGCAGACTCCACCGGCCAGCGAATAAAAAACAGTTTTGTTGTTTTCTTTCTTTTTTGTCTGAGGCGAGGACGGAACTCGAGAAATCCGAAGTCCGGGTGTCCTAAATCTCGATGTGATATTTTTGTTGTGTTGATGTTTTTTGTTTACAAGCTCGATCCGAGGACTGCGGAAGTTTAAAAAATCGGGATTATTTTTCTTTTGTCTCTTCATTTATATCCCCTGAAAAGAGCCTGTGGAAATAATGTATTTCTTGTATCTCTTTATAATATCGATTTTTGAATTTTCGGAAACAGAGAGGAGACTAAAAATCCTTATCTTTCTCAATTTTTCTAAAATCTCTTCTCTAGTACATTTCATAGAATACCTTTTATCGAGGTAGATTTGAAGGTCGTCTACTCCTATCGGTCCCGATCGCGCGATTTCTTGTAGAATTCTAATAGCCACTTTGTCGTTGCTAAGTGTTTCCATGCACATTTCAACGTATTCCTGTGCAGGAGTTTTTTCAAGTCTGATCTCGAGTGCTTCTTCGAGAGTCTTCCTCACCTTCTCATTTTCAAAAGTTTCTTCGATGGTATCGACCAACTTGAGAAATGTTTCTCCCAAGCAGTCCCTTTTATAGTCAACCGTATCACGTAGTTCAATTCCGAAGAGCTCGATGAGCACTCGGAGGGGACCATATTTGAGCAACTCGGAGTGGTATGTTATCGCGTCTGCTATTGAAATATTTTTGAGACTCCGCAACCAGTAGCTCACGGGGTTATAGGCCGGACAGAGAGACACAAGTGAGTTGACGATGCTTCTGAGGTTGTCATTTATCTTCGATTTCTCCCTCACGGATAAAAATTGATTTTCAATGTTTTTAAAGTCTCACACAATGAACAGAAAAGTTCAAAAGGTGGTTTTCGACTGAGTTTGAGAAGTTGATAAAGCTTATCTTACTTATTTTGTTAATTTTTCTTGAGCTCCGGTGGTGTAGCCCGGTCAAACATGCGAGCCTCTCGAGCTCGCGCCCCGGGTTCAAATCCCGGCCGGAGCACCATTTTCGAATTAAAAACTTGCTTTCTTCAATTTCTTTTCAGAATTTTTCAACTTTTTCGTGTTTCTTCTCTATGTATTCCATTAACTCATGCAAACTTCGAAGCTGTTCAACAAGATTCGTGGGTTATGAGATGCAAGAAGAACCGGACTCCTGAAGATTATCCTCTGAATCAGATAGCAGGAAATTCTTTGGTTTCTCCCACTCTGCTACCGGACCATCGACAATGTAGAAGACTGGGTTTGGTTCTACGTCCTCCAGACCTCTTATCCGATGCCACCACTCAGGGTCTCTGGTCGAGAGCTTGTGTAGGAGTAGTTTGTACTCATACTTTATCTGTCCCGACGTCACAGGTATTAAGTCGATGCTAGAGATATTGTACACCTTGATCTTGCCGAGGTTAAATCTATATCCTCTGTCACGACCCTCGAGATAGACGTAGTAGAGATAGGTTCCAATAGCAAGCATGGGGTCGAACGCTTTTTTTAAATCTGATTAGCTGTGGGTGGTTCGTATAACCTTTAGTATGTCCGCTAAGAACCTTCTGAGCTAGAAGACCTTCTCTCCAGAGAGCAATTAAGCCTACTCTGTCCAGATACTTAGGGTGAATAGACCACAGTCTCACTCACGTACCCCGCTATGCTAGAGCACACCTCCAAAATAAGTTTATCCCATGTCTGAAATCTACATTTCACGACATCACCTTAACTTTAAAAGCATGTGGAAAAAATCTAGAATGTAATGAATGTTCAATTGCTGTGGCATGTGATGGCTGCAGAAGCCAATAATAGTCGGTATGGGGTGATTTTTATTTGGCGGGGGTGCCTGAGAGGCGAAAGGGCAGGACTTAAGATCCTGTGGCCGTAGGGCCCTCGAGGGTTCGAATCCCTCCCCCCGCACCAGCATTTGAGGAGGTTGGGACGATCACCAATGAACATTTTTTGAGTTTTCAGTTTTTTAGCATCAATCTGTTTTTGAGCCGTATGCCCTTTCCACAAGCTTAATTTAAGAAACAATCAAGCCAGTAGTGATGGCTCAAAAAAGAAAGTTGAACCAGTTGGACATTCTTAGGAAAACAAAGGTTGGAGACGTGATGGACAGATCGCCCATTCTAATCACACCAGAAACACCGCTTAAGAAAGTGATGGCTCATATCCGCAGGGGTAAGGAGTTTTTCCCCGTCGTCGATAAAGAGAAAAGATTGCTGGGGGTTCTTAGCGAAAGCGATATTTTTAGACTTTTCATGCCTCGACGCAGGATAGCTACAGTTGGCGCACCAGAAATCAAAGAGATAAGCGTGGTGCAGACCGCTGATGATGTGATGACGAAAAAGCCAATCTCAATAGACCCAGAAAGCACACTACTTGAAGCGATACAGTTGATGGCGTTTTATAAGTTCAGACATCTCCCCGTTGTTAAAAAAGGCAAGATCGTGGGTGTTCTCTCTCTCAGAGACATCCTAAAGAAGATTTAAAAGGTGATGGATCTTGGATCTCTCCATCCTTTTGTTTTACTTAGCCATGTGTTTGCTCCTAGCTAGGATTGGAGGAATTCTAGCCACCAAATTGCGGCAACCTAGCCTCCTAGGAGAAATATGTGCAGGGATTATCGCTGGACCATCGGTCTCCGGTCTAATTTCTTCTCACCTCATCGGCACAAGACTATGTATAGATCTGCAAAGCCCGGCGGGCGAATGGATTTCTTCTCTGGCAGAAATAGGAGCCTTAATTCTTCTTTTTCTTGCAGGTCTTTCGCTTGAATTGAGGGAAATAAAGAAATACGCTAGGCCCTCTCTCACAACGGCTGTCTTTGGGGCTCTCTGGGCCTTTCTATTGGGTTTTGCAACGATCCACGTTTTGGGATGGTCATTTCTTACAGCTGCTTTTGCTGGAGGGATCTTGGTGGCAACGAGTGTCGGAATAACCGTCGAGACTCTAATGGAGCTGGGAAAACTACACTCACGCAGCGGCGTAACAATTTTGGGAGCAGCAGTCATAGACGATATCATCGGAATAATCTTCTTGAGCGTTCTTTCAGGGATCGCCTTGGGAACTCTGTCTGTCGTTGGGGTTTTCGAGACACTTCTTCTAATGATTATATTTTTTGTTGCCGTTATCATTTTTGGTCTGAAAATCATTCCCAAAATTTTCTCGCGGGTTTCTCTGACGTATCAACCTGAAATGTCTCTTTCTCTGGCACTAGTCCTCATCTTTCTGATATCGGGCATAGCACAAAAGGTCCAAATCGCAGCGATAACAGGGGCTTTTTTAACAGGCCTTTTCATAGGCAGAACTCCAGTCTCCCGCCCGCTCAAAGATATAGTTTCCACCCTAGGTTACGGATTCCTCATCCCCCTGTTTTTCTTCGAAACAGGTCTCCGGATGGACATATGGGTGCTGGGTAAAATAGGGCCAGCAGTTTTGCTTTTCTTGCTTGCGGCCTTTGTGAGCAAAATAGTCGGTTGTGGATTAGGTGCGATGGTGGGCGGTTTAGGCAAAAAGGACGGTCTGGGGATAGGAATCGGCATGTTGCCTAGAGCGGAGGTTGCTCTCATCATCGCCTCGATCGGTATAAAGATCGGAGCGGTTGGTCCGGACCTCTTCTCCATGACAATCGTGACGATTCTTGTGACAAGCCTTCTCACACCATTTTTCCTCAAAACGGTTTACGCGAAGAATTCTAATCAACATGCTTGATTTTAAGAACGTAGTCGCAGCTATCGCAGCGATAAGCTATCCATGTTGCGTCTGAAGCGATTTCATCACCTTCCACCCATCTTTTGAGCCTACCTCTTCCGCACTTCGGACATTTCATACCACTGAGCTTCATTCCGATCTCCAACCAGATTGGAATCGGCATCGGAAGGCTTTAATCCTCACCTAAACCATCACTTATTTGAGGCTAGACCCGAGGGGTAATCCCGAGGGTCGGAAGTTGGCGTACATAAAAGAAATTCAGATGAAAGGCTTCAAGTCCTTTGGCGTTAACAAGGTAGTTATTCCTCTTGCTCGTGGCCTCAATGTCATAGTCGGCAGGAATGGTCATGGCAAGAGCAACATCGCTGACGCCATCGTCTTCGCCTTCGGAGGAAGGAGCACAACGATGATGAGAGCGGAACGTTTTCAAGATTTCCTTTATATGAGGGATGGCAAGATAATCGCCCCATACGCTGAGGTCACACTGGTAATCGACAACTCCGACGGTGCGCTCCCCATAATGTCCAAGATGGTCGAAATATCCAGAAGGGTCGACAAATCCGGTAAATGTGTTTATCGGATAAATGGAAAGCGAGCCGATCGCCATGAAATCGTGGATATTTTATCTCCAGTGATGGGATCCCCCGACGGGATGAACTTCGTCCTTCAAGACCAAGTTAAGAGGATATTTTCTCTCACGCCGGAGGAGCGCAGGGAAATCATAGAAGATCTTGCCGGTGTAAAAGAGTACAACGAACGGAGGGAGAAGGCAGAGAAGGAACTCTTGGATGTTGAGAACAATATGCGCGTGCTTGATATTCGCATCAAGGAAATTCGATCTAGGGTGGAAACACTCAGAAAACAGGCTCAAGACTGCATAGCGGCAAAATCGATAGACCGCGAGCTTCAGCAGGTTCGTGGCGCGCTTCTGTTTAAAGAATTGAAAGAAAAGGAGAGGGAGTTAAAGAGGCTGGAATCCTCTCTGCGTAAAATATCCTCTGCAGACAGAGAAAGCAGAAACAAGCTAAACAAAATAAAGAAAAAATTGAGTGAGCTGGAGAGAGAAAAATCCAGAATTCAAGCGAAACTCGATGAGCTCGAGCACCGTGGAGTACTTGCGAGGTTCAAGGAACTTGAGATAAAAATCGAAGAACAAAAGCGTCAGCTTGAGGAAATATCTAGAAAAAGTCGCAACGCAGAGGAGGAGTTACGCAGGCTGGAGGAAGAGTTAAACGCAAGGGCAGATTCATTTGCTTCCAGCATAAAAAATGTGCGCGAGTTGTACGACAAATTCAAGCAACTCCTTTCAGAACTCTCCGGACAATCTGAGCTCACTTGTATCAAAGAGACCCTAAATCAGATTTCTAACGTGCTCAATCAAATTGACAGATTGCTTGAAGAAGTTTTGTCGGAGATCCCCTCCGTCACTTCAGAAAGCTCCGAGTTGGCTAGACAAGTTCTTAACCTTCAGGGTAAGCTTTCCGCATATAGGGGAGAGGAGGAGAGGATAAAAAGTGAGATAGACGGCAACATAAGAAAGCTCGAGTCGATGAAATCTGCTAAGGAGAAAACGGAAAAAACGATCGAGCGGCTGAAGAAGCGTTTAAGTGAGATTGAGGAAAAGATGAGGATACTAAACGCACAGAATGAAAACATCCGCGACAAGCAATCAGCGATTGCGGAAAAGAAAGGTACTCTCGAAAGTCGCAAGGTTTCCGCACAACAGGAGATAGTCAAGCTGCAGGAAGAACTATCAAAAATCAAGGTCGACTACAGTCACCTTCTCGTGAAAAAGCTTGAAACCCTTAGGAGGATGGAAGCAGAACTTTTTGAGCGTAAATCGCAGATAGGTGAGGTGAACCCAAAAGCACCGGAGGAACTCCAACAGGAAGAGAAAAAGCTTTCTGAGGAGGAGGAAAAATACCGCAGACTCGAGGAGGAAAGACAACAGATACTCTCGTTCATGGCAGAACTCGATCAAAAGAAAAAAGACGCTTTCTTCAAAGTATTTAACGTCGCGTCGCAGGCTTTTTCAGAAATTTTCAGGGAAATTTCTGGAGGAGCGGATGGAAAACTCATCTTGACGAATCCCGAGAACCCATTTGAGGGTGGGCTAGATTTTGATGTAGACTTTGGCGAGAAGACGAGAATGCTTTCCGGCGGACAGAAAACATTAACCGCGGTCACATTTTTGCTAGCTCTTCAAAGATGTCGTCCGTCAACCTTTTACGTCATGGATGAGATTGACGAAAGCTTGGATCCTTTTAACCGCCAAAGAGTCGCCCGACTTCTGAAGAAGTTCTCAAGAGAATCTCAAATGATCGTCATCACGCTTCATACTTCTATGGCAGAGGTTGCGGACAGAATATTCGGAGTCGTCAAGGAAGATAAGGTTTCAAGGGTGTTTTCTGCAGACCTTTCAATGTTAAGGGAGGAGGTAGCAGATGAACCTCAGTGACCAGCCAGTTCAGGAACTCGTGGAGCTCGTTCGATTGCACAAATTGAGTCCCTGGGATGTTGATATTTCAAAGCTCATATCAATCTACAGAGCAAAACTCAAGCAAACAAACGAAGTAGATCTTCGAGTTCCGAGCAGAGTAGTACATTCTTCGGCAACTCTTTTGAAAATAAAGTCGGAAATAGCAGTCCGTGGCGAGTCCGAGGTGACGAGCGAGGAAATCGAAGAGATGTTAAACATAGAGTTACCGGAGCTTGGCGAGCTCACGATAGAATTCTTTGCTCCCCAGAGGATAACCTTGGAAGACCTTTTGGGTAGTCTCCGCGAGGTTTTGGCAACCATCCCTGAGACCAAGGAAAAGAAACCGGTGAAAAGAGAGGAGCTCAAAGTTGATATTCAAAGGGACATAGATGCGATGCTTTTGAGGTGGATGGAAGATCTCTTACTCAAGATAAAAAAGATAGTCAATGAGGGAAAGACTCCCACCTTTTTCTCCCTACTCTCTGAGAAATCTCGCGTGGAGTTCGTTAGGGTTTTTCTAACCCTGATTTTTCTGAGTTCAGACGGAAAGATAAGATTGGAGCAGTCGGAACCTTTCACAGATATAAAGATCGAACTTCTGGATGGTGAAAAAGATGGGAATACGGGAGGATCTAGTGGTTCTTGAAGGCGCGCTTTATGCAAGCGATCATCCTCTTACAATCGATGAGATCAAAAAAATTCTGAGCACAGAATCGGACACGTATGTTATACAGCTTTTGGAAAAGATAGAGCAGAAGCACAAAAAGGTGGATTCTCCCTTTGAGCTTCAGAAGTTGGGAAATGCTTACGCTATAAAGCTGAAAGGAAGGGTTAAAGAAAAAGTTGCCCCTCTAATGCCAAAGATAAAGATCTCGACTGGTGCGCTGAGAACACTCGCGTTGATCGCATATAAACAAAATATAACGCTTGCTAAACTCGCAGAAGTGAGGGGGAACAGAGCTTACGAACATGTGAGACAGCTCGTCGCGGCTGGCTTCGTCGAGTCCAAACCTCTTGGAAAGACACGCGTGCTTCGCACGACCAAAAAGTTTGCGAGTTATTTTGGCCTCGAGGATGACATGGATTTGATAAGAGAAAAACTAGAGGAACTGCTGAAATAGGTACCCAAGACTTTTATATCCAGTGGATTCTTTCTTTTGGGAAGAAGATGGTCGTTTGGCATGGAAGATCCTTAAAGAAGCCGACGGGCGGAATCCGCAGGATGAGCAGAAAGAAGAGAAAGAGAGAAATCGGCCGAGAGTTTTTAGAACCCACGATTGGTCCGAGAAAGCTCATAAAAGTAAGAGTTAGAGGAGGGAACTATAAACTCAGGCTTCTCTCTGCAGACTATGCCAACGTTTTTGATCCGAGGACGGGGAAGGCGAGTAAGGTCAAAATAATCTCCGTTGTAGAAAATCCTGCAAATCCGCACTTCTCCAGAAGAAACATCCTAACAAAAGGAGCTATAATAGAGACTGAAATAGGCAGGGCGAGGGTGACAAGCAGACCAGGCCAGAATGGCGTTGTCAATGCGATTTTGATCGAGCAAGTCTCCGAGGCTTGATGTGAATAACCTCCCATCCCTCTCGCTTGAGTTCTTTCGCTATGTATCTTCTGTGGCACCAAGCTGGATTTTCCTCCACGCAAATTATGACGGAAGTCTTTCTCTCGGCCAGTTTCTTCAGTTTTCTCATACCCTTTTTGAATTCTTCGCTTTTCATGTGGCGCTCGTAACCTCCTCGAAAACCTCCGAGTTCTTCGATGTGTGCGTATGCGATCCCAAACTCTTTCAGTTTTTCAGATAGGCGCTCTTTACAGAAATCTGGGATCTTAGAGGTTGGAAATCTTCTGACATCGATGACAATTTTGATTCCTTTCTCCTTCAAGATCTCCAGAAAATCTTCAAAGGAGAGTCTGCCGTAGCCAAGCGCGTATATTTTCATCTCTTTACTCATTCCATTAATAACTCCCTAGGCAGTTATTTCTTTGATGGCGAAGGCTCAGATAACCCTCACACCGCCCGAGTCCAAGCGCTTAATCGCAATGGCAGTTGTCAGATTGTCTGAGGTGAAAAAAGCGCTGAAAGAGGGGATTGTTGTTGTCTGTTTGGGCACGACGAACGCTTTTGTCGCTCAAGAGCTCTGCAAAAAATCCGTGGACCCGAGCAGGTTTGCAGCAGGAGTTATTCTCCCGCAAGGAACATGTGTTATCCCAAAAGAGCGAAGGATGAAAGAGTTCGTATTTGTCAAGGGAAAACTGACGGAAATGGGTTTGGACGATGTTCTTCCGAAACTTGGCCCATCAGATGTTGTGATAAAGGGAGCGAATGCGCTGGACCCAAGCTGGACAGCTGGGATTTTTCTAGCTTCCGAGACGGGAGGAACCATCGGGAAGATCCTCGGAATCGTCAGCTCAAGAGGGGTGAAACTAATAATCCCAGTTGGTCTCGAGAAGTTCATACCAAGCTCGATAAAAGAAGTTGCTCCGGAGACAGGGATATTCGGATTCGACTACAGCACGGGAGTCCCCGTTGGTTTAATCCCCATATCCGGGCGCGTAGTTACGGAGATTGAGGCCGTGAAAATTCTGACGGGAGCGGATGCGAAAGTGATGGGCGCGGGTGGTTTGAGTGGCGCAGAGGGAAGTGTCACCTTGCTCGTTTCTGGCTCAGAGGAGCAAATCGTCAAACTTCAAAAGATTGTGGAGAATATAAAAGGGAAGATTCGTTTCCCCGAGATAACGGTGAACTGTGAGGAATGCTGGCAGGAGAGGTGCGGAAAGAGGAAATCAATGAGATGATTTGTCAGACCGATAGGAAGAAAAAAGGGGGAGAAATCCCCCCAAGAAAAATCAAAAAGCTTGCTCAAAGAATCTCTTCTGTTTCCTCTTTCTCCTTTTTCTTTTTCTTCGCCATGGTTTACCTCAGTGGATACAGAATTGAAAGCGATATAAAAGCATGATTTTTACCGACAAGTTGGGGAAAATCTTTTAAGAAGATCTGAGGATATATTTCTCTCCAACCAAAAAGTATTTATACTAGTGTTAAATCAACATTTTTATACCATGAAGATTTTAGGAAAAGTTCTGCATAAGGGATCTAAAGGTCTGATAATCAAATGCACGTTCGTTCCAAAGCTCGGCAAACCGGTTTTCGATGGCAGAAAGAGGCGGGTAGGCGAGATTAGCGACATATTCGGACCTACCACAGAGCCATACGCCGTCATTAAAACAGCTTCAGAAATCGATCCTTCAAATCTTCTCGGTTCAACAATATATTATGAGGAAGAGGGGGTGGAAAAACGGAGGAAATAATCCCATGCCCCGCCTGTGGTTCGAAAAAGAATATCCGGGATTATAATCGCGGGGAGATCGTCTGCGCAAATTGCGGTTGTGTGATAGAGGAAAAGCTCGTGGATCTCGGACCGGAGTGGAGGGCTTTCGATGAGGAGCAGAGGGAAAAGAGGGGGAGAACGGGGGCTCCAATGACTTTGACGATCCATGACAAGGGGCTTTCGACCATGATTGACTGGAGGGACAAAGATTCTCACGGGAAATCTTTAACACCGAAGAGAAGGGCCCAGATTTATCGTCTTAGGAAATGGCAGAGAAGAATAAGGGTTTCGGATGCAATGGAGCGTAACTTGGCTTTTGCTCTCTCGGAGATAGACAGGATGGCTTCCCAGCTAGCTCTGCCGAAGAACGTCCGTGAGACGGCTTCGCTAATCTACAGGAAGGCGGTTGAGGAGCGCCTCATAAGAGGGAGGTCTATCGAGGGCGTGGCCGCCGCCGCCCTATACGCCGCATGTAGAGAATGTAAGATTCCCAGAACTCTCGACGAAATCGCGGAAGTAGCCCGAGTGGGTAAAAAAGAGATCGGGCGCTGTTATAGATTCATAGCCAGGGAATTGCTTATCCATTTGAGACCGACAAGTCCGATCGACTATGTCCCACGTTTCGTTGCAGAGCTTGGTCTCAGCGGCGAGGTTCAGACGAAGGCGATAGAGATCCTAAAGGAAGCACAGGCGAAGGGAATAACGTCTGGAAGAGGTCCGACGGGGGTTGCAGCGGCAGCAGTTTACATAGCCAGCGTTCTTTGTGGTGAGAGAAGAACACAAAGGGATGTGGCAGAGGTTGCGAGGGTCACGGAAGTCACGGTGAGAAATAGGTACAAGGAATTAGCGGAGAAATTAAATCTCGACGTCGAATTGTAGCGTTTGCAACATCGAGTTTTATTGGGAAACTCAAAAGCCGCAGGTTCGGATTAAAGTAGAAACACTTGTTCAGATTTTTATATGTGCTGCTTTCAACAGTACATCGATTCAAATGGAGATAGAAGAACTGCAAAGTTTAAGCCCTTCTGTGGCAGAAAAGCTTAGAGCGGCCGGTTTTTCAACAATATCCCAGCTTGCAACCGCAACCGCCACCGAGCTCATGCATGCAGCTGAGATAAGCATGCGTTCAGCGATTAAGATTATAAACTCGGCGAGGGATGCGATCAAGCTAGACTACCAGCTGGCGAGCGAGCTATACGAGAGGAGAAAGAACATTGACAGGCTCACGACAGGGAGTACAGCTCTTGATAAAATCCTTGGAGGAGGACTAGAATCCGGCTCCGTTACAGAAGTCTTTGGAGAATTTGGTAGCGGAAAATCTCAACTTGCCCACCAGCTCTGTGTGAATGTTCAGCTTCCGCGCGAACGAGGAGGTCTCGAGGGTAACGCTATCTACATCGACACTGAGGGTACGTTTCGCCCGGAGAGAATTGCTCAGATGGCTTCAGCCCTCGGGCTGGATCCAGCGGGAGTCTTGGAGAAGATCCACGCAGCCAGAGCTCTCACGACAGACCACCAGATTCTTCTAGTTGAAAGAATCGGAGAAATCTGCAGAAAAGAACCCGTTAGACTCTTGGTTGTTGATTCGGTTTCTGCGCTCTTCCGAACGGAGTTTTGTGGGAGAGGCACTCTTGCTGAGCGACAGCAAAAGCTTGGACGCCATATCGCCGCACTCCACAACATCGCAGAAAGACACAATGTTGTTGTCTTTGTTACGAACCAAGTGCAGGCAAGACCTGACGTGATGTTCGGAGATCCGACTAGGCCAGTTGGTGGTCATGTTTTAGGTCATGCGGTCACTGTGAGAATATACCTCAAAAAAGCGAAAGACGACGCGAGGATAGCAAAACTTGTGGATCATCCCTGTCTTCCCCCAGAGTCTACAACGATAAGAATAACGCCAGAAGGAATAAGAGATTAGTTTATCTTGCCTGCCCGAATGCTGGGCAGGCATCATTTTTCATCAGGGGGTGTTGTTTAAATTACCCCCAAACAAAAAATTTAGAAGACGAAAGTGGTGGGCAAATGAAGTACATTGTGATTGTCGGCGACGGGATGGCTGATTATCCGGTGGAAAAACACGGTGGAAAAACTCCGCTTGAAACAGCGAACAAACCGAATATAGACATGCTTGCGAAGCTCGGAAGACTTGGTATCATAAAAACAGTCCCCGATGGTATGCCCCCGGATTCCGGTGTGGCGAACCTTTCTATTCTTGGTTATGACCCCGTCTTGTATTTCACTGGGAGAGGTCCACTTGAAGCTGGAGCGTTCAACGTTCCGGTCGGGGATAATGACATAATTTTCCGATGCAACCTTGTCACGGTCAAGGATGGCATTCTCGTAGACTATTCAGCAGGGCACGTGACGAATGAAGAGGCTAGGGAACTTTTGAACGCAGTTTCCCAACTTGGTGTTGGAGAGTATTTTGTTGGCGTCAGTTATAGACACATATTCTTGCTCAAAAATCAGGAGATAAATGTCGGCTGCAGTCCACCACACAGCATAACAGGTCAACCAATTAAGGAACACATGATTGGCCCGGACGGCGGAGAAATCGGGAAAAAACTCAATGAACTTATGCTGAAGTCTTACGAAATTTTGTCAAAACATCCTATAAACCTTAGGCGAGAGCGTGAGGGAAAAAATCCGGCGAACATGATTTGGCTTTGGGGGCCGGGAAAGAAGCCAAAGCTTGAGCCCTTTGAACAGAAATATGGTTTAAAAGGAGGCGTGATTTCGGGCATCATTCTCATCAAAGGAATAGGAAATTATGCGAAGATGAGAGTTATAGAAGTCCCGGGTGCTACCGGCTATTATGACACAAACTATGAGGGAAAGGCCGACTATGCTCTGAAAGCACTGGAGGAGGGACTAGATTTGATTTACATTCATGTGGAGGCGCCGGATGAGGCTGGTCATGCCGGAGACTTTGATCAAAAGGTCCGAACCATCGAGGATCTGGATAAAAGGCTTTTGGGGAGGATTCTGAACAGGGTTGACATGGAAAACGTGAAGATCATGCTTCTGCCGGATCATCCGACACCAATTGAGAGGAGAATGCACATGCCAGACCCGGTTCCAGTGGTTGTTTATTCTCCGAAAAAGAAAGGGGACGGGCTTCGATTCTCCGAGACGGAGGCGAGAAAGGGGTCCCTTGGCTTTATTTATGGCCCAGATTTGATGCGATTATTTATCTCTCGGCTTTGATTTTCTCCAACTTTCGTTAAGTAAAACGATTCCAATAACGTTTAGAAAGAAAGAATAAGCAAAAACCGCTAGCCAGTATGCCCCTGCTTGGAGTAGGGCTCCAAAGATCAAACCGCTTCCTAGAGCAGAGAATCCATAAACGGAGTTGAAAATTCCGTACGCTCTACCTCTTCTCTCGAGGGGTACGATGTCTGCGACGAATGCTCTGTAGACAGATTCCTGCATTCCTAGAATGAATCCAAATATGATGGCAGCTGCAATAAGATTGATTTTCCCACCCAAAAGGGTAAGGGGCGCAGGAAGAATAGATAAAACGAAGGGAATAATCAGCATCTTTTGCCTTATTTTATCGTAAACGTGTCCAGCAAGCAGTGCGGAGGGGGCGTCGACTAACTGGATCAATGCGTAAACTAGCGCCACGGCCCAAGCCCCAACCTCTCCAGATATCTGATAAAGAATTAGAGAGGCAGGGATTAGCGAGAGAGTGTTTAAGCCGACCGCTGAGACGTACATCGTAAACTCTCTGGAACTGAATTTCTCTTCCTTTTTCTCGGCTCTCTTTTCAACTTCTCCCAAAAGTCTACGTGCTCTGGCAAGGAAAAACAACATCGCAAAGAAAGGTATGAACATGACGGAAAACGCGAAGCGATAATTACCGTTAGATATTAAAAGAACAGCCGATATCAAAACCGGTCCCAAAACCGCGCCTATTTGGTCAAGAAACTCGTGAATTCCAAAAGCCTTTCCTCTTCCTATTTCCTTACAGCACTCTGAAAGGATGACGTCTCTAGCTGGAGATCTGAGAGCTTTTCCTAAACGTTCTGTGAGAATCAAAATCGCGGCTATTTCCCAACGTCCAGTGAAGGCTAGCAGAGGTATGGAAACAATCAAAACATAACCGATTATTGTTAGTGACCAATATGCTCCGGTTCTGTCAGCCACGTCTCCGCTTACGAATCTTAGAATCAGGTTAAAAGCTTCACCAACTCCGGAGATTGCTCCAACAACAAAAGCGGATGCGCCCAACCCGCGAAGGAAAGCCGGCACAGCTCCTCTCGATCCCTCATAAACAACATCGCCCAGGAGACTGACTAAACCAAGCGCAATTAGCGCTGTATATGCTTTTCTCATTTAACCACCGAAAAATATCGGTCGCGCCGAAAGTTTTCTCGGAAGCGGCAACGGCTCTTGCGGAAAACCAACCGTCTTTCTCTTTATTTCGGTACAGAGTTTTTTGAGAGCAAGGCTCTTTAGTCTCTTTTTCCCTCTTATTCTAACTTTTAACTTTTTGGTTTTCATCTCCTCATCTCCGACTACGAGAATGTATGGAATCCATTCTCTTTCCGCGTCCCTAATCTTTTTGCCAACAGTTTCTCCTCTGTCGTCCAGATCAACCCTTATGCCTTCTTTTTCGATTTCTTGGGCAAGCCTTTCGCAGAACTTTTTATGTCTATCCGCCACTGGTATTATCCTAACCTGGGTGGGCGAAAGCCATAGTGGGAGGCAGGGAGTCTTCCCATTCTGCATATCCTTGTACGCCTGCTCAAGCAGCGCGTATATGACTCTCTCTAGACTACCCGAAGGTGAGCAGTGCAGAATTATGGGATGTTTTTTGCATCCGTTCTCATCCACGTAGGTTATTCCATATCTTACCGCGTTTTCATGGTCCATCTGAACGGTAGAGAGCGCAGAAGCTTTGCCTGTTGTATCCACGAAGTTAAATTCGAATTTCGGATCAAAGTAAGCATACCGCTGGCTCCACACTTCTAGCAATACTGGTTTACGCACGAGTTTTGCGAGAGAGATGATGAATTCCTTGTTTTTCTCGAGAAAATCTTCGGTCATTCTTATTCCAGTTTCGTAGTTTTTGATTCCCAGATCTCTCAGGCATCTCATGCAGAGTTTAAACTGTTTTTTAAATTCTTCTTTTGCTTGCTCGATGTCCGCGCAAATTGTGTGCATGTCTGGCATAGTGAAGGTTCTCAGCCTGCGCAGGCCCGAAAGCTCTCCGCTTTTCTCCAACCTGAAAGAGTAATGTGTAATCTCGTAGAGTCTCAGTGGAAGGTTCCTGTAAGAGATAACCGCTGAAGATGCTAGGAGAAACTGTCCGAAGCAAGCGGAAAACCTGAGGAAAAATCTCCTCTTCCCGGATTTCAGAGTATACTGTCTTGCCGGAAACCTTTCTAAATAGCTCTTAAGCGCCGGATGATCATAATCATACATTATGGGAGTCTCTATCTCCATCGCTCCGTATTCTTTTGCCCTCTGGCTTACCCACCTCTCCAGCAGGAATTTCATGAATCTACCTTTCGGATAAAAGCGGAAATTGCCCGAATCGCTCCCCGGTTCATAATCCACGAGTTCCAATCTACGCATTAGCTGGATGTGAGGAGGTTCCTCCTTTGCCTCTCTGCTTCTCGAAATCTCATGGATGGCAAAGAGTTTCAGCTCAGGATATCTGGAAAAATCATAGCCCCGAATTTCTCCATCTTCCATTGTTATTTCATGAAGTTTTCCATCAGGTTCGAGAATAAACCAGCGAGATTTTATGGTTTCCTCTTTAGTTACGGCTTCGGTGACACCAACGGTTGGAGAAATCTGCCGGGAGAGTTCACTCAGTGGATGTCCCTTACAGCTGATTTTAAAGCTTTTATACCATCCAAAAGGTAGACGTTCTGTTTCAATTCCTCTAGATCTCAGCTCATTAGCCAGCATTTTAAGAGTCTCCACTGCACTTTCCGCCGGGGCAAGGGAAGAACTGAGATGGGCGTATGGATATATTACAACAAGTTTTGCGTTAACCTTTTCTTTAACATCCGAGATCTCATCCGCGGCTTTCTTCACGATCTCTTGAACATTTTCTATATCCTCTTCCTCAACGGCCGTGAAAACTACCAGTGGTTCTTCAAACCTCTTGGATCTTAGCTCCTCTGGAAGTTCCTCAGCTATCGGTGTCGGTTCTTTCGCTTCGAATTCTAGATAATCCGCGTGGATGAGTAGCAGCCTCATCTCATCATCTCCAAAACTCTTTTCATGGTCGTTTAATCCTTGAGGTAAGAAGTATATCTGTGAGGAGGTTCTGCTATAAGTGCGGGGCATTGGAAAAAGACGCTGGACCTCTTGTTGAGGGCCTCTGTCAGCGCTGCTTCAGGGAGAGCTTTAGATTAGAACTCCCGGATAAGGTGGAGCTGACTTCATGCAAAATCTGCGGCTCCTTTTTGATCCGCGGCGAGTGGATGAAAGTCACAAAAGAAGAAGCGGTTATGGCGGAGTTGAACAAAAAAATGCGTCTACCAGATGGTCTAAAGTTTGAAGTGAAGACGAAAGATGGTACAGAAATGATTTGCGTCTTTGGTAGTGTGGGAGAACCGCGAAAAATCCCCATAGAAATCGAGAAACCTGTGAAGATAGAGGAAAGATTCATGACTTGTAAACTTTGCTCGCTCAGGAAAGCAGGATATTATGAGGCAATCGTTCAAGTTAGAGGAATTCCATCTCAAGAGATATCAAAAATTCTGCGAAAGTCGAAAGACGATCTTTTGATTTCCGAAGAAGATTTCATCTCGGAATTTGTTCCGCTTGAAAACGGGGCAGACATATACGTGAGCAATATTTCGCTCGGCAGGAGGCTTTCGTCCGTTTTTAAAGGAATGGGTGCGAGAATAACTTCTACTTCAAAGTTGATCAGTCAAACGAAGGACGGAAAAAAGAGATACCGTGTAACCTTTCTCGTCCGTTTTTAAACCCATCCGAGAAAATACGTTATAAGTCTTTCAGGAGAATAAGAGAGGGTCAGAATGCCCGAAATGACCGGTGCAAAGGCTGTTTGGGAGTGCCTGAAGTTCCATGGGGTTAAGCATGTTTTCGGAATCCCAGGAGGTGCTGTTATTCCCATGTACGATGCTTTATATGACGAGACCGAGATCCAACACATACTCACGAGACATGAACAGGCGGCTGCTCATGCGGCCGATGGTTACGCCAGAGTTCTGGGTAAACCAGGCGTTTGTGTAACGACTTCCGGTCCCGGAGGGACGAATTTAGTCACTGGTATTTTAAACGCTTATATGGATAGCTCACCGGTCATCGCAATATCTGGTCAAGTTTCCAAGTCGAGCATCGGCACGGATGCCTTCCAAGAGGCAGATATGTTGAGCATAATGCTACCGATAACCAAGCATAACTTTTTTGTCCGCTCCGTCGAGGAATTGCCATTGGTAATCAAACTCGCATTTAAAATCGCCACGACGGGGAGACCCGGTCCAGTTCACGTAGACATTCCCAAAGATGTTCAGCAGAGCAGCGCGAATATCGATCTCACTAGAGACCCTCCCTACAAAAAATATATGAAGATTGATCCAACACCGTCGGAGATACAGCTTGCCGTGGAAATGCTTGTGCATGCGAAGCAACCAGTCATTTACGCGGGAGGAGGGATCATCTGGTCTGGAGCATCTGAGGAGCTTGTAGCCCTCGCGGAGACGTTGATGGCTCCGGTTGTTACATCACTCATGGGAAAGGGGGCAATTCCAGAGGATCATCCGCTCTCGCTTGGCATGCTCGGAATGCATGGAAGGATGGCAGCCAATCTCGCTGTGAACGAATGCGACCTTCTCTTTGCTGTGGGCGTAAGATTCAGCGATAGAGCTACAGGCGACGTTCGTTATTTCGCTCCTCGCGCGAAGATAATTCATGTTGATATTGATCCGGTTGAAGTCGGGAAGAACGTGAGGGTTCACCACGCGATAATTGCTGATGCTAAAAAGACCCTACGGGCCATATTGGGAGCTCTCAAGGATCATGTAAGAAAAGATAGAACCAGCGAATGGTTATCGCGCATCAAAAAAATGAAAAAAGATCTAGCTCCGAAGATGGATTACGACGAAGTCCCGATTAAGCCACAAAGAGCAATCAAAGAGATAATGAACGTTCTTGGACCTGATGGTATAGTTGTAACGGAGGTTGGGCAGTGTCAGATGTGGGCAGCTCACTTTTACGAGGTCAAGAAGCCGAGGCATTTCATAAGCTCAGGAGGTTTGGGAACAATGGGGTTCGGATTTCCAGCCGCGATCGGGGCGAAGGTCGCCAAACCAGACCATGTCGTCGTGGATATAGCCGGTGATGGAAGTTTTCTCATGAATTCACAGGAACTCGCAACTGCTGTTGTGAACGACATAGACGTTATAGCTTGCATATTCAACAACAGGTATCTCGGAATGGTCAAACAGTGGCAGGACCTCTTTTATGGCAAGCGTAGATCACAGGTATATCTCGGTGAATCCCCTGATTTTGCAAAGTTGGCTGAGGCGTACGGAGCCCTAGGCTTAAAGGTGACCAGACCAAGCGAGATTGCTCCAGCTCTAAGGCAAGCGATAGAAAGCGGAAAGCCAGCCGTCATAGACATAATCATAGATCCTGATGAGCATGTACTGCCCATGGTTCCAGCCGGAGGCAGATTGGATGAGCCGATCCTAACGTGAGGTGGAAAAATGAAACAGCACATCTTTTCCATTCTTTGTCAGAATGTTCCAGGGGTTATGATGAGAATAACCAGAGCTTTCACACGCAAGCAGGTGAACTTGGACTCGATAACGGTTGGGATAGAGCCATCTGGTTTGGCGAGAATAATTTTACTTTTCAACGCGGACGACCGAACGGCAAACTTGATGCGGAAAGTTTTGATGAGGCTTGAACCCATAGAGTCTGTGGAGGAGATAGATCCTGAGAATAGTGTTGTAAGGGAAATCGCCTTACTGAAGACGGTGAAACTCTCCGGGGAGGATCACTGGAGAGTTGTCGAGCGAATAGAGAAGGCTGGAGGGAAAATAATAGAGGCAAAAGATGGTGCGATAATAGCGGAGATTTCCGGAACTAGGGAAGAAATAGACAGACTCATCTCCCAATTAAGTCCAGATATCCTGAAGGAAGTTGTTCGTTCTGGTCAGGTTTACTGTCAAAGATTGTGAGTTTTCGGAGGTCTGTGAATGATCAGGGCTGTTTCCTTCGACATGGATGGCACAATTGTGAACAAAAATTTCGCCAACTCTGTATGGTTTGAGGCAATTCCGAAACTGTATTCTCAGAGGTGGAAAGTTCCCTTTGAAGTCGCAGTAGAGAAGATCAAGAGGGCATACGATGAGGTCGGCCCGAGGAGACTTGAGTGGTATGACATAAAGTATTGGTTTAGGAGATTTGATTTGGGGAATAAATGGGATGAAGTACTTGCGGAGTATAGAAATAGAGCACAGCTATATCCAGATGTTGAACCGGTTTTGCAGAGACTTGCCGGGAAATACAAGCTTATCATTGCCACGGCGGCCGCCAAAGAATTCGCTAATATGGCTCTGAACGGTAAACCGATGATGAGGTTGATATCTGGTGTATTTTCATCAATTTCAGATTTCGGTCAAATCGGAAAAACGCCGGAGTTTTTCAGAAAAGTTTGTGAGAAGATTGGCGTGAAACCGAGTGAACTTTTGCATGTTGGAGATCATTTGGAGCATGATGTCATAGCTGCCAGAGAAGCCGGCATCCACGCTATTCTGATAGACAGAGATGGAAAGAAAGGCATAAAATCTCTTTTCGAGTTAATCGACATACTTTCTAGGTTCGATTCCAAACCTCTTTGATGCAATTTTCTCAAGTTTCTCGACCTCGGCTTTTCTAAAGCCTATGTATATTCCGCCTTCTTTTCCGCCAACCCAAGTTCTAGTTTTTTCGCCGGATGCAAGTACCTCTTTAAGGAGTTCGCATTCAATGATGAGGAATTTTTCTTTTGTTCCTTCGAATTTTATCACTATCCCCTCGGTTGTTCCCGTTATGTTCAAAAATTTTCCGCTTTCCGCCGGCAGAAGTTCGTTCAGTTTCTCATGCTCTATGTCGAGATGGGTGACTCTGGCGAGCGAATATCCTTTGACATGTATATATACTTCGGCGTCTTCTAGTTCTAAGGTTTTTTCGTTCTTCAATAGAACCTTACAGTCCAAAGGTATCTTTCCTGGAGCTGGACCAGTCAGTTAATCACCCTTTCCTTATCTCACCACCTAATTTCAAAATCATCAAATTCTCCACTGGGCTTTTCCCATATCACTTTGACATCGTCGACCCTTGCAGCGGGCGGACCTCTCTTGCAAAATTCGATCATTCTTTTTACATTTTCCTCATCACCCTCGAAAACAGCTTCTACTCTTCCATCGGGCAGATTCCTTACCCAGCCGACTACTTTTAGCTTCCTCGCGAGCCTTTGAACACTATCTCTAAAAAAGACCCCCTGAACTCTTCCAGAGATATATAAATGTGCTCTAACAACCATCAATATGTTTTTTGACACAAAACGGGTATATATTTGCGTTTTGAAAACAAGCCCCGCGATCCATTTATTAATTTCATAGAGCTCTTTTGAATGGCTTTTGTTTGGAGATATAGGGATTCCCACATACAAAAAATCTGAGTTTTCTCTGCAAATCTTTCTTCACACCGATTCTATGGGACGAACAGATTTCAAGGTTCTTCAAGCCGATTTCGCAAACAATCAGCGGACTTTCAGGCAAAGTTAAATCCACTCCATGAAGTTCTTTCGTTATTTTCATCGCCTCAGTGAGTTTTCCTGGTCCTGATGTGAGTTCCAAAATGTTTTGTACTTGTCTTCTCTTAATCATCAATTCGATACCGATTGTAGGTTCGATTGCCCTTATGAGAACTGCTCCGGGGATACCCGGTTTTTCTGTCGTTATGTTGAAAAGCCATTTTCCATGAACCATATAAATAAACGCTAACCCTCCCCTGCTCCACATTATCTCGTTCAGTTTTGTTTTCTTTTTCGAAGCTCTCGAGGCCGGATCTCCCTTTCCCAAATAAGCTTCAGTTTCCACGATTATTCCTCCAGTTTCTCCTTCATCGTCACGATGAAGGAGAAGTTTTCCAAGCAATCCCCTTGCGACTTCCGGAGTTTTCCTCTCGTAAAATTCTCGCGGCAATATCTTCATACCGCAAGATACTTGTCAAGCGTTTTTGATAATTTTTTAAAATCTTCTTCAAGCTCAGATCTAATCTGAGCTCCGTAAAGTCCTGCGGCGGGATGATAAGAGAGAAAGAGTTTGAAATCGACTCCGGCGTATTTGCATCTGACGATTTTTCCGTGTTCTTTACTTATGCTGACTGGATATCCCAGGAGTTCAGAAGCAGAGATTCTCCCGAGGCTTATCACAAGCTCAGGTCTTATTATCGCAAATTGTTTTTCCAGATATTCTTTTGTACACACGTCGATCTCGTCTGTCATAGGCTCGCGATTTCCCGGAGGTCTGCACTTTACGACATTCGTGATGTAAACGGAACTCCGTTCTATCCCGGCGAGTTTGAGGAGCTCCGTGAGCAGCTGTCCGGCAGCCCCGACAAATGGTCTTCCTTGTTTATCTTCATTGAACCCGGGTGCTTCTCCTACCAGCATTATCTTGGTGTTGATCGGGCCTTCTCCTGGAACTACGTTTGTTCTTGTTTTGTGAAGCCTGCAGAGTCTGCAGTTTTTCATTCTTTGTTCGAGTTCTTCCGTAGGAATCCCCCGAAGATCTGCTCAAGCTTTCCGTGAACGCGTTTAAGAGCCAAAAGATCCTCTCTGCAATGCTGAACGATCTGTCTGCGGGCCTCGAAATTTCCCCTACTTGACATTTTGAAGAGTGTCCCAACGTCTGCCCCTGAGAAGTTACCCGCTTCCCAAACTCCGAGAAACTTTGCCACAGCCTGCAGACTATTGCTTGAGAGCAGGAGTTTCGCCTTGCACCACTCGCAAAGATCAAGCATTGGGATCTCCTCAAGCTGGCTCATGTCTAGACCGTGCACAATCCCGCGGGTTATCAAGAATGGGATGTCAAATCCAGAGCCATACCAAGTGATGATCAGCTCACAGTCTTTCAGCTTATCCTTTAACCAAAGCAAAATTCTTTTCTCTTCTTCTAGAGTCTCCGCAAACACAACTTCTGGTTCGTCTCCGGTCAAAACCCCTATGGCTATGATCATCCCTTCATCGGCTTTCCGCGAAGTAGTCTCGATGTCAAGATAAAGAGTCTTCATCATCTCATTCTCCTATGACCATAACAACACATCTTCTGGTTCTTGGTCCGTCTTCCTCGATCACTAGAAAGTTTTGCCAAGTTCCTCTGACAATCTCTCCGTTGATCACTGGAAGAATCTTGGACGAGCCAATCAAGGCAGATTTTATATGCGCATGAGCGTTGTCATCTATTCTGTCGTGTAAGTAGTCGCCTCTTACGGGCACGATCTCGTCCAGCTGGTTGAGAATGTCCTGCTCAAGTCCACTTTCACTCTCGTTGAGGACGAGTGATGCCGTTGCGTGAGGAAGCTGGACTATCAACAGTCCGTTTTTTATTCCAGATTCTTTTACGAGTTTCACGATTTCGTGGGTTATGTCAACAATTTCCCGCCTTTCTCTGGTTCTAAATGAAAATTCTTTATGCCACACCTTCATGCCACTCAAAACGAAAAATGCTCGTATCTTATTTAATCCTTAAAGAGGAGGGGAGGGGTGGATGAAAGTATTGGTCACTGGTGGCGCGGGGTTTATAGGTTCCCATCTCGTCGAGGGTTTGTTGAGTAGGGGATACGAGGTTGTTGTCTTAGACGATTTTTCATCAGGAAAGATCTCAAACCTTCCAGTTAACATCGGTGAGGATAAACTTCGAATCATTCGAGGAGATGTCAGAAATCGGTTGGATGTGAGAAGAGCAATGGGGGGAGTTTTCGGGGTTATTCACACAGCAGCGATTGTGAGTGTCCCATTCTCGGTAGAAAATCCGGAAGTGTCGTGGGATGTCAATGTCGAGGGCACCCGCAATGTTCTGGAGGAAGCCGCAGTCGAGGGTGTTGAAAAGTTTGTTTTTATATCCTCTTGTGCAGTTTACGGAGAATCTCCAAACCTACCGATTCCCGAATCTAAACCACCATCTCCGCTATCCCCCTATGCAAAAACAAAATTAGAAGGGGAGAGGCTCTGTATAAATTTCAGCAAGGGCGGTTTACCAGTTGTAATTCTTCGTTATTTCAACGTTTACGGGCCACGTCAGCCACCCGGCGAATATGCAGGAGTTATGGTGAAGTTTGCAGAAAAAATAAAAGCCGGAGAACCACCCGTGATTTATGGGGATGGTAAACAAACAAGAGATTTCATTTTTGTTTCAGATGTGGTTCGTGCAACACTTATGGCGTTTGACAAAATGCCGAAAGGAGAAATAATAAACATCGGAAGCGGAAAGGCGACAACGATAAACGAGTTGTGTCGCATCTTTCTTAAGTTGTCAGGCAAGGAAAACCTCAAACCGATTCACGCTCCTCCTCGTCCTATGGACATAAGACATAGCTGGGCAGATATTTCGAAGGCTTCCGAATTGTTGGGTTTTAAACCGGAAATCGAAATTGAAGATGGTGTTCGCCGCTTCCTCCGGGAGGTTTGTTTGTGAATATCTGGATAGTCATTCCAGCTTACAACGAAGAGAAGACGATTGGAGATGTGATAGATTCTCTGAAGGAAAAGGGTTGGAAGAATATAATAGTGGTGAACGATGGTTCAAAAGACCGTACCGCCGAAATTGCAAAATCGAAAGAAGCAGTTGTTATCTCACATCCTAAGAATATGGGACTCGGGGCAGCCTTGAGGTCCGGTCTATCTAAGGCACTTGAATTAGGTGCGGATATCGCCGTGACCTTTGACGCCGATGGTCAGCATGACGTATCAGATGTGAAAAAGCTGGTGGAAGCAGCGAATCATGCAGATCTCGTCATAGGTTATAGACGGATGATAGACATCCCGTTGAACAAGAAGATTGGAAACTTCGTTTTAAACGTTGTCACGAGAGTGCTTGGGGGACCCTTCACGGATTCGCAGTCTGGTTTGCGTGCCTTGAACAGGCGGGCTCTTCAAAAGATAAAGATAACCTGCGAAAGATATGCAGTATCTTCCGAAATCCTGATAAGGGCAAGAAAGTCTGGGCTTCGAATATCCGAAGTCCCAGCGATATGCAGGTTTTCTGAATATTCCAAGAAGAAAGGGACGACCATCGCCAGTGGCATAAGGATTCTCCTTCATCTGCTTAGGCTAAGGGCTTTCATGATTTCCGGAGGTTAAACGCGATCAAAGGATGTGAGGTAGAAAGAGAAGGGCGGTCATAGCCATTAGCTTTATCAGAATGTTTAAAGATGGTCCAGCAGTATCTTTGAAAGGATCCCCAACGGTATCTCCGACCACGGCGGCAGCGTGGGCATCGCTTCCCTTTCCTCCAAAGTTTCCCTCTTCAATGTATTTTTTCGCGTTGTCCCATGCTCCGCCGGAGTTTGCGAGGGTTAAGGCGAGCATGAGTCCCACCGTCGTGCTCCCAGCCAACAGCCCAGCCACGGATTCCGGTCCTAGAAGGAGACCAAGTATGATGGGCGAAAGTACGGCGATGGAAGCTGGAAGCGCCATGTTTCTAAGAGCCACACGAGTGCTGATCGTTATGCATCGGTTATAGTCTGGTTTCTTCTTTCCACTCATAATAGCCGGATCTCTGAACTGTCTTCGCACTTCTTCAACCATCATATATGCTCCTTTACCAACAGCAGACATTGTGAGCGCGCAGAAGAGGAAAGGCAGGGCTCCGCCAATGAAGAGTCCAGCTACCACATTCGGTTCTGTTATTGTCAAAGCCAACTGGAACCCTTTTTCCCTCATCGTGTGAACATATGCGGCGAAGAGAGCGAGAGCCGTGAGGGCGGCGGATCCTATCGCGAATCCCTTTCCTATCGCTGCCGTTGTGTTCCCAACGGCGTCAAGCTTTTCCGTTCTCTCTCTCACCTCTTGTCCGGCTCCGGTCATCTGAGCAATTCCAGCAGCATTGTCTGCAACGGGACCGTAGCAGTCTGCTGCTAGCGTGATTCCGAGGGTGCTGAGCATGCCAACACCGGCGATCGCGATCCCGTAAAGCTCTTGATATTGATAAGAGATGAGCAGCGCGGCGGATATCGTTATCACGGGAATGAAAACGCTCATCATTCCCGTGGAGAAACCGGTCAGAAGGTTTGTTGCAGCCCCAGTTTTGGAAGCTTCTGCTATGCGTCTGGTCGGACCAAATCTGCTTTCAGTGTAATATTCGGCCGTCAATCCGACGATTATTCCAGCAATTATCCCGCTAAGAAACGGAAAGAAAGGCCGAACGTTTTCCACGATTCTCAGAGTGAGGAGAAAAGCAATAGCAGATGTTAAGATAGCGGCTGTGAAGATACCTCTGTTCATCGCTGAATGTAGAGCCCCTATATCTGCTTTTTTTCCTCCCCTCACGAGAAATGAGCCGATGATCGAGCATATTATTCCGACAGCCGCATAGAGGAAGGGAAGCGATACATACTCGTGCCCCAACACAAACCCAAGCGTTATCGCACTTATGATGGACCCTACATAAGACTCAAAGAGGTCTGCCCCCATTCCGGCAACATCCCCAACGTTGTCTCCAACATTATCTGCGATGACTGCAGGATTTCTTGGATCATCTTCAGGAATCTTTTTTTCGATTTTTCCAACGAGATCGGCGCCCATATCTGCCGATTTGGTGTATATGCCTCCGCCAACACGGGCGAAAAGAGCAATCGAGCTGGCTCCAAATCCAAATCCAACGGCAGTGCTCACATTTTTAGTTAGGAGATAGATGATGCCTAACCCAGTTAACCCAAGTCCTACAACACACATACCCATGACGAGTCCACTTGCAAAAGCCATGCTTAATCCTTCTCCGATGCTTCTTTTTGAGGCTTCTGTTGTTCTCGCGTTAGCTTTCGTTGCTATTCTCATTCCTATATTCCCGGCCAAGGCAGAGCAAAGGCCGCCAAGCAAAAAACTCATGGCAATTTTTATGTCTATCCATGTCAAAACAGCAAAAACCACAATCGCGTAAGCAACGATTATTTTATATTCTTGATTAAGGAAAGTGAGCGCTCCTCTATAGATTATCTCGGAGATTTCCCGCATTTTCCAGTTTTCAACTTTGTGTTTGAGAATGATCAACGCCCGTATAGTTGCATAAACCAAAGCAACAACCCCAGTTAGAACGGAGAGAAGAATGTAATCCAAATTTCATCCCTCCATATAACCTTCAACTTCTAAATGGTTCCTCTGGCGTAAAAATATTGTAGGAATACCCATTCTTCTCAATTTTTTTCTGAGTTCTCTGTCTCCAGTACCTACCGCTCTTTTAGCGGCTAGTTTGATTATGACCTCATCCGCCGGACCGTCAGCCTTTATCACCTTTCCCCACTTTTTCACGATTTCCAGAGCGATTCTTGCTGCGGCTCTTTCTTTAGCGCTCTTCTTTTCAGCGATTCTCTCCAACTCTCCGACCACCGCTGTCGGAACCAAGAGTACAAACTTGCCCTCTGTCACTCTTTCAAGTTCATCGATTATGTTCACCCCATACATTCCCGGAATCATCAAAAAGCTCGTGTCAGCAACGACCTCGATCTTCCTTTTGTTAGATAATGACGCCATACCCTATCAAACGCCACTTGTTTGCAACTCTTCTGCTGATTGCTACTCTCCATCCTCTTTCCGCGCATACCGGATATTTCAGACTGACGGTGATCCTTTCTCCTTTGATGTGTGTTATTATACCACTCCTAGTGGCAGTTCCGATGTTCACCATCAAAGGCTCGTTCATCGTCAGTGGTTTGACCTCCATCTCCTCCGACAACCCAACAACTCTTTCAAGCAACTTGACTTCGAATTCGATTTTATCCAAAACTTCAGGCAAGTGTTCGCGAGATCCAAGGACAGACCCCACCAAAGCATCAGCTTTTGTCAGTGAAGGATCCAAATCGGTTCCAACTCCAATAAGCCCACCAGGCCCCGCTTCTTCAAGTGGTTCACCCATCGCCTGAAGACTTACGACATTTGTCTCAAGCGGCTGCCAGTATGTTTTTCCACTCTTGGTTATTTCAATACCTGGGGCGATCTTTATTTCGTCTCCAATTTTTAGCTTTCCTTGGGTAAGACTTCCTCCGACAATCCCACCAACCAATTTCTCCGGTGGTGTACCAGGTTTGTTGACATCAAATGATCTTGCCACAAACATCAGCGGAGGCTTAGTTGGGTCTCGCTGTGGAGTTGGTATATATTTTTCTATTGCCTCAATGAGCTTATCGATATTCGCCTTGTGTATGGCGGAAACTGGAATTACTGGGGCTTCCGAATATCCCATCTCGTCTAGGAATTTTCTTATTTGCTGGTAATTCTCTATGACCTTTTCTTTTGGCACAAGCTCGATTTTGTTCTGTGCCACAACTACATTTTTTACTCCTATAATTTTCAGAGCCATGAGATGTTCTTTGGTCTGTGGTTGAGGACATTTCTCGTTTGCAGCGATCACCAAAACCGCTCCGTCAACTATCGCGGCTCCAGATAGCATCGTCGCCATCAACATCTCGTGACCTGGAGCGTCAACGAAGGAAACTCTACGTTTCTCAACAGTCTTTTTCCCGCAATATGGGCAGATTTTGCTCGTAGAATACCGCTCACAGGCCAGACAAAAGTAGAAAATGGTATCCGCGTATCCGAGCTTTATCGTTATTCCCCTCTTCAACTCTTCACTGTGAGTATCCGTCCATATTCCTGTGAGCGCCTCCGTCAGCGTTGTTTTGCCATGGTCTATGTGTCCAACCATCCCTATGTTTACCTTAGCCTGCGGCATTTACCTTCCCCTTTAACAATACGCTTGAGCTATCCAAAAAAGCAAGATGTTATCCCTCTTTTGGTTTGAATATTTCGTCCAAGGGTTTCTCTCCATATTTTGTGATTTTTGTGTTCACTTGGACGATTGCCTCAGAGATCTGGTTCCCTCGGACATATTTCCTTCTTCTTTCACCTTTTTTCTTAGGTCGAAATCCTGGCGGGCCCGAGAGCAAAACTTTTTTTCTCCCAGCTCCCGTAACATCTCGTCTCATCGGGAACCCGTCTTTGTCGGAGCCACCGGTAATCTGCAACTCATAACCTGGTAAACCAAGCAGATTCCCGTCTATTTTATCACCTATCTTCATTCCGATCAACTTTTTGCTCTCCGCCTCTCCAAGCTCAATCTGGTAGCTCTTGCCAGTTTTTGGATCAGATATGACGATTTTCATAGCTTCTCTCCGTTCTTGAACCTCCAAGTTTTTATATTTATTACATCACGCCGTAAGTTTTGTCTATTTTCTGCTTTATCGCGATTATCTCTTCCAGAACAGCCAATTCGTCGCCTGAGAGAAGGTCCTTCAGATCACTTTTTAGCCTGAGAACTTGTTCTGCAGGTATTTCTGTATATAGCACGTCACCCTCATCGAAGTTTCGTCCAACGATTCCCCCTTCGATGGAAACTGCCAGCTCATCCCCCATCTTCGCTTCAGAGAGCTGCTGTTTTTCCTTCTGGAGCTCTTTTATCCTTCCAACATGTTTACCATCTTGGCGCATAACCGGAGATTTCGGCAGAAGAACTCCACCGAGAACGGAAATCCCAACGATCGCCGGTTCGCTCCTTCTAAAAACATAGCCAGCTTTAACAACGAACTTGGCGGGTCTGACAAAACCCTCCAGTTGTTTTCTTTTTATTTCCTCTTTTTTCTTAGCACACCACTCATCGTACTTCTCAATCAGACGATAAATCACGTTTTCTTCGATGATATCAACACCAAGGTTGAGCGCGGCTTCTCTCGCTTCCTCGAGAACTCTCACATTAAAAGCCAGAATTACTCCGAACAGCGGATGGGTCTGTTGAACTGATGATGCTTCGATTACATCCCTTCTCGAGACTTCTCCTATATCGGCAATTCTTATTGGAACGTTTTTCTGACCCAAAACATTTTCAATTGCTTCCAGAGATCCAAGCGCATCCGCTTTAACGACCAATCCAACGGTGTCCTTTCTTATCCTTATTTTTTCTATTTCCTGTTCGATCTCTTTCCAGACTTTTTCGGCTTCTTGAGGCGTAGACAGTCCAACAAAGGGCACACCTGCAATGGCATCTTCCAGACCAGGAGCCGCGATTTTTATACCAGCCGCCGCGTGAACCTCCTTCACACTTCTAAACTTGTCTTCCGGATCTCGGATCTCGTCGAGAGGTTTCGGTCTGAGAATTGCCCGAACCCTTGAGATTATCGGTCTGCCCACGCCACCAACTAAAAACCAGTCGCCAACCCGCAGACTGCCGTCATAGAGAATAACATCAAGCGTTTTTCCAAGCCCGATTTCCTCCTTCACTTCGAGAACGGTTCCTCGCGCATTCCCGGAGACCTCCAGTCTGAGATGCTCTTCCAAAAACCTTTGAGCCAGCCCGAAGAGAAGCGCCAGTAGCTCGGCTATTCCTTCTCCAGTCTTTGCGCTCACGGGAACTATACAAACTTGTCTTCGAAAATCCGTGATTCTATCAAACCGTTCCGACTCGAATCCGAGCTCTTGAAGCTTTCCAACGATTTCGTAGATTTTCTCGTCCAAAACCTGCAACGCGCGTGTCGTCTGCTTAGAACAGCTTTCAAGAAAACAAGGAGTATTAAAAGGTTGCCATCCAGGAATCAGGTCGATTTTGTTTGCCGCCACAAGAAAAGGGGTTTTGTAACTTTTCAGGATAGTTATGGACTCAAGGGTTTGTGGCATAAAGCCTTCTCTGATGTCGATGACGAGCGTCACGAGATCGGCTAAAGCTCCTCCACGCTTTCTGAGATTTGTGAAAGCTTCATGTCCGGGAGTGTCTACAAAAAGGACTCCTGGCAGTTTCAGGTCGATCTTAAACTTTTTGAGTAGAGGTTCGCAGATTTTTTTCACGACATCTGCTGGAACCTCCGTTGCCCCCACGTGTTGCGTTATAGCTCCGGCCTCTCTGGCAGCCACAGAAGTTCCCCTTATCCTGTCCAGAAGTGTGGTTTTTCCATGGTCAACATGGCCGAGTACTGCTATGATTGGCTGTCTTATTTGTGGCATGCATACCCAAAAAAATACTAGTTTCTATGTCCTCATAACTTTGGATTTTCCGGAAAAAGAAGGGATATTTCGTATCTCGCGGACTCTGGGGATTCGGAAGCGTGGACAACGTTTTCTCTTGTTGAGGTCCCGAAGTCGCCCCTTATGGTTCCTTTTGGCGCGTTTGATGGGTTGGTTGGACCGACTAGCTGACGAACAATCTGGATGGCGTTTTCCCCTTCAACGATCATCGCAACGATGTCTCCAGAAATCATGAAGTTGATAAGAGGCCCGAAAAAGTCCTTTCCACGGTGAACCTCATAAAGAGCCTCAGCTTTCTCCCGCGTCAGACGCATTCTCTTTTCCTTCACGATTTTGAGCCCACTTTTTTCAATTCTTCTTTTGACTTCCTCAACCAAGCCACGCATGACACCATCTGGCTTTACTATCAGACATGTCCACTCCATCTCTTCCGAATTAACATTATGTTAAAGGAATATTTATTTTGAAAATCGGCTTGATTGTGTGGTTTAGTTATTGTTTCCCACGAGCCTTTATCGATTTCTCCGTCCATCTAACTTTCTGAGGCTTTCTCCCCAATTTATGATTTCTTTCACATTTGCTTGAGCAGAAAAAGAGCACCATTCCATCATTTTTGACGAACATCACTCCAGTCCCTGGTTCGAGTTTCCCGCCGCAGAAGCTGCATTTTCTGATAATAGGCATTTCACGGCACCTTTATCTCTCTAGCTTCTCTCTCCGTTTCTCTTAAAATCAGAATGTCTCCGATCTGCACGGGCCCCTTCACATTTCTTATTATAATCCTTCCTTTATCTCTCCCCTCAAGGATCCTGCATTTCACTTGTAGAATCTCACCAGTGACACCAGTTCTACCCCTTATCTCGATGACCTCGGCCGGATAGCCGGGTCCCTCCTCCTCCGGCATCGCAATCACTTCTTGATCTCTTTGATTTTTTCCAAGATTTCGCGGAGAAGACTATCGTCTCCAGGCTCCAACACAGCAACGGAAGCGGCTGCCACTTGTAACCCGGCGGCAGTTCCAAGGTCTTTCTTGTTAGGAACGTAGGTATACGGGATGTTCTTTTCCTCGCACAATGGTGGTAAGTGGGCAACGATTTCCGGTGGGTCAACATCCTCCGCTATTATCACAAGTTTTGGCTGCTTTCTCTCCACCGCTTTTGTAACCTCATTTGTTCCCCTTTTGATTTTTCCATTCTCCCGTGCTCTTTCGACTAATATGTAAGTCTTCTCCGCTAGGTCTTGCGGTACCTCAAACTTTACGTGGATGGGTTTTGCCATTTTCGCACCTCCTTCAGGTTTCACCATCATCATTCATGGGCTCTTTCTTAAGGTTTTCTTCCAAGACTTAAAAAGTTTGTTTTGATCCAAACTAGGCAACGGATTCGGAGTAATTCAAGACTTTAAGCTTTTCACCGACGATTTCACACGCTTTTTTAAGGACATCCCCCCACTTTCCATCGTCGAAAAGTATGATTTTTTCGTAATTTCCGGCATGCCTTTTTAAAAACTCTTTAACAGCCGTCATTGCGATCTCGAGACCCTCTGCATCCACCTCTGGCGGAATCTCGTTTTGCATGAGGGGAAAGATTTCCTCCAGATCCTCTGGCACCGGACCAAACGGGGGAAGGATTTTGACAACATAACTTGGTTCCTCAAGCTCATCTCTCTCAAATTTTTCAGTCAAGTAGAATGGTAGCAGCACAAGAACCTTTGCTGGTGGTGGAGAAATCCTTTTGATTCTCATATGATGTCTGACAACTTCTGGTCTGTGTGCCGATTCGGAACCGAGGTAGAAAAATGCGGATTTTTTTGTGGCTGGGTCAAATCTCTCCACGAAATCTTTGTATTTCAAAAATTTTCTCAATCCTTCAAGTAGTTTTGGATGCGCACGACATCTCTGCTGGATGAGGTCAAAAAGCCAACCCTCTGCAATTGCCTGTCTTATTCTTTTTATCTCCTCAAAAGTCACATACAGATTGTGACGAGTTAAAAAAAGCATTCTATCATTTTTCTCCATTTCTTTCAAATCTCGAGCGTTTAAATCTGAACACGCCGGGCAGCTGCAGGGCAAATGCTCTAGATTTTCAACTCTAATGGTTCCGTTCTCTGTCAGATATCTATCATCGCGGGCATAGAGCGCATAGGCTGCAGAATCAAACAAATCACAGCCCATCGCCACTGCCAGTCCGAGAACCATTGGATGTCCCACGCCAAAAAGATGCACCGGTTTACCGAAGGGAAGGTTCATCTTCGCATTCATCGTCAGTTCAACAACCTCAGCAAATCTGTAGGTTTCGAGCAGTTCGACCGGACTGCCAATGGCATACACAGCGAAGTCGAGATCTGCCATTTTCCTTGCACACTCCCTCACGAGATCTGTAAAGAGTCCACCCTGAACGGGACAACACCAAAGAATGTCGTCTCGGCTCTTGATTTTCATCAATTGTTCGGCTCTTTCAATTGTGATTTTCACGGTTTCCTCAGCCATTCTTCTCGTCGCATTTGCACCGGTCGGAACGTCTAGAATTGTTGCGATGTCGCTTCCAATCGCCTCCTGATATCTGACGATCTCTTCCTGTGTTGTATCGATGACGCCATATCTCAAAATCTGATAGCCCCCGCTGTCCGTCATTATCGGTCCATCGTAACCGATTACTTTGTGAACACCCAACTCTGCGGCTTTCTCTCCGTAATGTTTTTTCATGAGATAGGCATTTGTTATGAAAATCTCTGCTCCACATTTTACCATCTCAGAGGGAGACAGAAAGATGTCGATGGGATTTATGACAGGCATGAGGGAAGGTGTCACGACCTTCCCATGTCTAGTGTAAAATTTGCCTATCCTTGCCAGCCCATCTCGTTGTATGATCTCAAAGCATCCAATCTCGCTCATCTAGCACCCTAAATTATCTGAGTTTGTGAAGAAAAATCAGCACACGGAGTATTTACCTTCAGCCAGCTCCATGCAGAACTCTTTTATATTGTCGAGCTCTGACTCGATGACGTCAACGATTTTCTCTCTGATGTCTGAGATGGAGACTCCTCTATCCGGGATTACCCTGGCGGCTGCAAGCGCTGGCAGGTTGATTGGTTTTCCAATTTGGCTCACCAGCCAGACGTAAACCTCTTTCAATCCGTTAATCTTCTCATATATCTCCCCAGCGATTTTGTGGGTAAGTATGTTGTAAATCTTTCCGACATGGCTAACAGGATTTTTGCCGGCCGCTGCCTCTGATCCAACGTGTCGGTTTAACGGAATCACACCATTTGGTCTGTTTCCCCTGCCGACTTGCCCCGAGTCTGCTCCATCCGCGCTGGTTCCTAAGACTGTTAGATATATCCCGTCGACGCCCCTTCCAGGCACGTCCAGTGTGTTAAGTTTGATGTCGAACTTGAGATCAGTTTTTTCTGTCACAAATTTTTTAACTTCTTCGAAAACCTCCTCTTTTCTCCTGAAATACTCTTGTTCGATTTCGATGAATCTGTCAACGAAGGCGGCCCCTATAGTCAGGGAAAGGTTGTTGTTTATTCTGAACCCCATAACCTTTATATCTTCTCCAACCTCGGGAAACTCTTTCTTGAATTTTTTAGAATTCATGAAGCGTTCGACTTCGAGGACTATCTTTTCCGTTCTAGTCATAGGGGCGTAACCAACCGCCGCAGAGGTGTCGTTTGCGCTCAGAACCTCACCGCCCCTTCTGAATATGTCAGTCAGAGCAGCGGAACCAGGTTTGAACTCGACTTGATATCTGATGTGTTTTTCTGGATCAACAAATCTCAGATTTTCTTTTATCCATTTCTTGGCGGCTTCTATTGCGATTTCTTTGACCGGTATGATCTCATCTCCTACTCTATCCGTGGCTCTATCTCCGAATATCAAGAGCATTGGCCGCTTGATGGTTCCCCCTCCAAATCTTGTCTCCACCTCTCCAGCAACTAGGAGAGACTTGTCAGCGTTGTGATGAAGGATTGTGTTAAATCTTCTGAGGTATTCTCTGCTCAGCTCGACAGATACTCTATCGAGTATGGCATCACAAATCGTGTCCGGATGACCGATTCCTTTTCTCTCCACGATTTCCAGCTTTTGTTCCTCAAGTGGCTCCTGTTTGAATTCCTCAACTATTATGTTTCTCGCGCTCATGCCCCCCGTCTTTTCTTTTTTTGCCCTTATTAAATCTTATTACAAAAATAACTGGGGAGAATATGCCGATTCTAACACCAGAAGAGATAAAACGGATGAGGAAAAAACTCAGGATAACTCAACTAGAGCTGGCTAGACTTGCCGGAGTTTCTCAGGCATACATAGCGAAGATAGAAGGAGGGAAAGCGGATCCAAAATTTTCAGCCCTTCAAAAAATTGCACGGGCTCTTGAGTCTGTCAGCAGCGGGGTTTCTAAATCGGCGAAAGAAATAGCAACGATTCCCGTAATCTCCGTTAGACCATCCGATAGAGTGAGTAAGGCAATAAAGCTGATGGAAAAGAAGGGAATTTCTCAGCTTCCCGTGATCGAAAAAGGGAAGCAACTAGGCTCGATATCGGAGGGGATTGTTCTCAGGCTTCTCTCTTCGAGTTCCAATCCCCTTTCAATCCTGAGCAAAAGGATTTCTTCTATAATGGGTGAGCCATTCCCAATTGTTGATTCATCTGTTCCAGTCACTTCTGTTATTTCTCTTCTTGAACACAGCCCAGCGGTACTAACGGCGGAGAGGGATAAAATAGTTGGGATAATAACTAAGGCAGACCTCTTTAAACTTTTGACGAGAACGTGAATGTGATGGAAGTAGATGAGCTGAAAGAGCGCGCAATGAAGTGGGTCCTGGGTGAAATCGCCTTTTCCCCAGATCTTCCGAATAGTCTGCGCACTTGGAGGGAAAGGTTTGGGATTGGGCAAGCCGAGCTGGCTAAAAGGTTAGGAATCACACCCTCCGTCATAAGCGACTACGAGTCTGGCCGCAGAAAATCTCCAGGTCTTCCAATGATAAGGAAAATCGTGGAGGCTTTCTTTGCCATAGACGAGGAAAGAGGAAACGTGATGTTAAAGAGTCTCTCCCACCTCTTCAAAGGGAGATTTTCATCGAATGTGGTTCTAGAGATAAAGGAGTATTCTAAGCCGATCGAGGCGCGTGAGATTGTTGAGGCAGTGAAAGGAGAAGTTTTTGCGAATGAAGATCTGCTTGGACAGAAGATATTCGGACATACGGTAATCGACAGCATACAGGCGATTCTCTCGCTTTCACCGGACGAGTTCCGTTATCTATATGGATTGAGCACAGAGCGAGCACTCGCTTTCACACAAGTCTCAACCGGACGGTCTCCAATGGTCGCGGTGAAGGTTATCGGCATAACTCCAAGTCTCATCGTTCTTCACGGATCTCTCAAACAGCCCGACGAGCTTGCCATCAGGATAGCGCAGACTCTAAGAATTCCTCTCGTAGTTTCCCGTCTGTCAACCACGGAAGATTTGATAAAAGCATTCAGAAGCCTGAAATAGTCGACAAGTGTCGAAAGGGCAAACGTCAACAGGCAAAATTTTAAAAGCCGTGAGTTTTTTACCTTAACCGATGAGCCATCTAGGAGTGGGAATAACGGGCTATGGAGTCTACATACCGCGCTATCGCATAAAGGTGGAGGAAATCGCGAGCGTCTGGGGTGCAGACGCGTCTCAAATAAAGAGAAGTCTTTTGCTTGAAGAAAAATCGGTTCCCGGGCCAGACGAAGACACGGCAACAATTGCGGTTGAGGCTGCTAGAAATGCTGTCGCCAGAGCCGGGATAAATCCAAGAGAAATAGGTGCGATTTATGTGGGTTCTGAATCGCATCCTTATGCGGTGAAGCCAACGGCGACAATCGTCGCAGAGGCGATAGAGGCTACTCCAAACTTAACTGCCGCCGATTGGGAATTCGCATGTAAGGCCGGGACAGCAGCGATGCAAGCGTGCATAGGCTTGGTGAAGAGCAGCATCATAAAATATGGTATGGCTATTGGTGCGGACACTGCGCAAGGAGCTCCGGGTGATGCTCTTGAGTACACTGCTGCAGCAGGAGGGGCAGCGTTCATCATAGGACCAGCTAACGGGGAAACTATAGCAGTCTTTGAAGGGACTTTCTCGTTTACAACTGATACACCGGATTTTTGGCGTAGGAACATGAGACCATACCCGAGACATGCCGGCAGATTTACAGGAAGACCCGCATATTTCAAACATGTTATTTCGGCGGCGAACGGACTCCTCCGCAGTCTTAAGCTCACACCTCAAGATTTCACTTACGCTGTCTTCCATCAGCCGAACGGAAAGTTCCCACTTCAGGCGGCAGAGGAGCTAGGTTTTGATAAAAAACAAGTTATGCCTGGTCTTCTGACCCCTAAAATAGGTAACACTTACTCTGGGGCCTCAATGCTGGGGCTGGCGGCGGTTCTAGATCAAGCAAAGCCGGGCGAGAGAATTCTTGTTGTTTCTTTCGGATCCGGAGCCGGAAGCGATGCGTTCAGCATCGTTGTTACGGACGCGATCGATAGGAAGAGAGAGCTTGCGCCAAGCGTTGCATATTATCTCGAAAGAAAGAAATATGTGAGCTATGCTATGTATTTAAAGTTCAGGAGGTTGCTGCTGAGATGAGAAAGGTTGCGGTAATCGGTGTTGGACTGACGAAGTTTGGCGAGCTTTGGGATGTTTCATTCCGTGAAATGATGCTTGAGGCCGGCATAAGGGCTATCGAGGACGCCGGAATAGATGGAAAGCTCATAGACGGGATTTATGTCGGAAACATGTCTGGAGGTCAGTTTATCCAGCAAGAACACATAGCATCTCTTGTCGCGGATCATGCCGGTCTTTGTCCGATTCCCTCCACAAGGGTTGAGGCGGCATGCGCGTCAGGTGGTCTTGCCTTTAGGCAGGCTGTTATGGCCGTCGCGTCCGGATTCCATGACTTCGTTGTTGCCGCAGGTATAGAGAAAATGACGGATTTGCTGACCGCCGAAGTTGTTGGAGCGCTTGCCACAGCAGCGGATCAGGAGTGGGAGGTGTATCAAGGTGTAACCTTTCCCGCCCTTTACGCTTTGATGGCCAGACGTCACATGTATGAGTTCGGAACAACAGAAGAGCAAATGGCAATGGTGGCTGTAAAAAATCACGCCAACGCATGTTTAAACCCGTGTGCTCAATATCATACAAAAGTAAGTGTAGAGGCCGTGCTGAAATCTCCTCCAGTCGCCACTCCTCTGAAACTTCTCGATTGTTCCCCGATAACGGATGGCGCAGCCTGCGTGATTCTTGCGCCCCTTGAGAGAGCCCGCGAGTTTACGGATATTCCGATAGTCGTTGCCGGAAGTGGTCAGAGCAGTGACAGGATATCCCTACACAGTAGGGAGTCTCTCACTGGTCTGAAAGCCACGACGGAGGCGGCGAGAATGGCGTACAAAATGGCCGGAATAGAGCCCGAGGATGTCGATTTGGCCGAAGTCCACGACTGCTTTACAATTGCGGAAATAATGGCGATCGAAGATCTCGGCTTCTGTAAGAAAGGAGAAGGTGGAAAATTCACGGAGGAAGGAGTCACGCAGATTGGAGGGAAAATACCGGTAAACCCGAGCGGTGGTCTGAAGGGAAAGGGACATCCAGTGGGGGCTACAGGTGTTGCCCAAATAGTTGAAGCAGTTCTACAGCTTAGAGGAGAAGCTGGAAAAAGACAAGTAGATGGTGCGGAAATTGCCTTGACACATAACGTTGGAGGATCTGGGGGAACAGCTGTGGTTCACATACTGAGGAGGGGTGACTGATGGCAGTAGCTAGATTTTGGAGAGAAATTCCTAGCAGGTACAATCTGATTGGTGTCAAATGTCTCAACTGCAATAAGGTAATTTTCCCACCTCGTTCGATATGTCCATATTGCAGGAGAACGGGTAAGCTGGAACCATATAAGCTCAGCAGAAGAGGAAAAATCCTGAGTTATACAGTCGTTTACAGCGCCGCAGAAGGTTTTGAGGATCAAGTCCCTTACGTGCTTGCGATTGTGGAGCTCGAAGATGGACCAAGAATAACCGCACAGGTTACAGATTGTGATCCCTCTGAAGTCCGTATAGGAGACGAAGTCGAAGTGGTTTTTAGAAAAATGAGGGAAGAGGGAGAAGACGGCGTCATATATTACGGTTATAAGGTAAGGCGAGTGCTTTAGACTTTTCTAGCCACAGTTATATAACCCGTATGCCCGATAACTCTCGTGCTTGGACGGGTAGCACCTGGACGAACTTCAATGTTTCTGACCAAACATTCGACTGTTTTCATCTCGCGGAATCCATTCGACCGAAGAGCTTCGTAAACTTTTTGGACTGGTTCTATGCAAGGCGAGAAAATCGCGATGTATCCTCCCACCTTTAAAGCTTCTTCCGCTTTTGGAACCACGAGCTCGGGTCCGCCCATGTCAATCGTAACAAGATCCACACCCCGTTCGTCGATCCCATCAGTTATGACATCCTTTAGCTTCACGGTCACGATTTCGCTCAATCCGGCGATTTCCACATTTCTCCGGGCCAGATTAACGAACTCTTCACGATTCTCATAAGAGTAGACGTGTCCATCTGGCTTCACAAGAGATCCTAAGAATATCGCAAGGGCGCCGGAACCCGTTCCGCAGTCAACCACGATACTGCCCGGTCCTATGCCGGTCATTCCAACTATCTGTGCGGCGTCCTTTGTGAGAATGATCTGCGGAGCTCTTCTTATCTTCTCTAAGAAGTCAACCCTTGAGGGGCGCAGAGCAATAAATTCCTTGTTCAGGTGTGTTCTGACTCTTACGCCAGGCTCTTTCCCCACGATCTCCCCCAAATCGAGAATCCCAAGATCTGTGCTGAACTTTCTGTTTTCGAGCTTTACTAGGTATTTCCGGTCTTTTTCATCCAGAAGGATGATATATTCTCCCAGAGAAAACATTCTCCCCATCGTGTTGTTATATATGGCGAGCATAAAAAAGGTGAGGGAGGCGAATGAAGCTCACATCGCTCATAGGGATAATCTTGGCGGTCTTGGCTATCTGTTGCTTAGCGGTAACACCAGTCGCTCCGCTAAATTTCGGAGGAGATTTCTCACAGAAGACGATAATCCGCGTTGTTGAGCCGGAAGGGGCTTCAATGGATGAACTATTATCTATGGTCAAGTCCGTTGCAGGAAGTCCCAAAGTTTTGCTTAAATCTGAAAATTTCCTGCTTCTCGAGATTTCAAAGCCATATTCTGAAAACTTAGCGGAGACCCTACGGCAGTCATTCTCCGACTTGGGAGTCGGTTCTGTAGAGATCTTTCCAGTTTCAGCAGTGTTCTCTTTATCTTTTGGTCGAGTGCTGATTTGTGGAATAGTTTCCTTCATTTTAACCGGAATAGTAGCCTTCATTGTGAGCAGAAGGAAAAGAACGATCATTCTTTTTCCGCTGGTGTCCTTATTGACGTTTATCGAAACTGTTGGGATTCTCTCGCTCTGGATTCCCATAGATCCAGAGGTGCTGCTCACCTCTGTGTTGATAGCTGTTCTCTTTCCTCTCACGTCGGGAATTTTCCTCCTTAATCCTATCAAATCTCAAGAAGGGATGCGCAAGCTGAAGATTTCGGCTCTTATATTCTTTGCCGGAATAATCGCAGCAGCAGCATCTCTCTCCACGCTTTCCTTGATGGTCGGTACTCTTGGAAACTCTCTCATTGCTCTGGTTCTCGGAGTCGTGGTGGGGATAGTGAACCTGTACTGGCTCGCCGGCGGCCTGCTTTTCCAGCCGGCTCCAAAGGAGGCCGTGACTTATTATGTCAGCTTCTAGAAATCTTCTCATCTTTTCGCTGGTGGTTTTTGTCTTTCTGCTTCCAGTCTGGCGACCATGGACGGGGCTCTCGCCGCAGGTGAGAGGTCTTCAATCAGGGGTTGGCACAAAATCCTACTTTTTGATTATTCTCGAGTCAGAAACTTCGATTGTGACATTCCGTTCTTATGACAACAATTTGAAGAGCGTGTGGGACAAGATTTCGAAGGAACTCTCAAAACAGTGGGGAGTTTCACTGATTTCAATGAACCAGGAGAACAACACGATAACCTTTGAAGTGGGGTCTGCCGTTACCTCCACACAGCTCAGGAACATGCTGCCTAACGGAGAAATTCTAGAGATCAAAAGTGGGAAATCAGAAAGGTTAACGGAAAGAATCATCAAGATTTTGGAGCGCCGTTTAGATCCATACGGTCTTCTCGGAGAAAGGATCAGATGGGCAGGTGATAATCTCATATTGATCGAGACTAGCAGAGAAATAAAGCCAGAGTTGCTCACAGCAAGGGGAAGGCTCGAAATATTCGTGGATGAAGACCTAGCGGCCACACCTGCGGACATTTTGGGATTCGGCAAGACGTCTCATGAAGGCAGTGTCGGTTTGATTCCAGTTTACTTCACATCAGATGGCAGAAAGAACTTTAACTCCTTCGTAATTGGCAGACGATATTCATACATTTTCTTTTTCCTTGATAGACCACACGATGGAATTGTGATTTTCGACCCCGAAGACTTGACCGACTTGGAGGAATTTTTCTTTGACAATGAGAGCGGATTTTTCGTGGAAAATACCTCAAAAGTTGCGATAAGGGTTCAAGCTTTTCCAAGTCCAAAGGATTGGATGAGCGACAACCTTGCGGATTATCTAGTCAGTCACTTTGGTGAAAAGGTGAGAGTCATTCTTTTGGGGAGCAGAGAGGAATTCTCGGACGAATTTCTGATGAGGATTCCATCATCTTACCGGATCGAGTTTTTGGAGAGAAGGAATGGTGAAACGTCGGATGAATGGCTGAGGAGGGCTCTGGGTTTCTTGATCGGAGTCCCGGTTAGTAGCTCCTTAGCAGAGAATGGCGTCGCCGAAGGTTCGGGAATAAATCTACCAGTCCCGGCCGGGATGTCGAAGGCAGTAGACCTCAGACACATACTTCTGAATCCTCTGCCAGCCGTTGTCCATCTTTCCTCTATCGGAACTGTTGAAGAGGAGAAAGTCCTTACTCCCAATAAATACTTCTTTGCATGTTTTGCTCCAATTGCGCTGTTTTCTCTTGTCGTTCTCTTTCTCTCGAGATCTCTAAGGTTGACATCAATATTTTTCATCTTCAATTTCTGCATGCTCATAATATCGCTGGGTCTCTTCTCACTCCTAGGAATGCGCCTCACTCCAGAGTCGCTGATTGCAGGAGTGATAATAGTTTCTCTTTCGATTACATGTTCGCTGCAAATACTCTTCGAGATGCTTGGAGGCTTCAAACTAGCAGAGGGAGTTCAGATCGGGTGGAGGAAAGAAAAAGCCTTAGCTCCGGTTTATCTCTGGGCTCTGATCATCTCACTAGCATTGATAGTAGTTTCTTTATCTGGTTTTAGATTTCTCCTACCTTTTTCCATTTCGTGCCTTCTCTGGCTGATAATTTTATCCACATTCGGACTTCCAGTTTTAGCCTCAATGATTGAGCGGGCAACGACTTTAAAGAAGGAGAAGACTTAAAACACCAAATATTCCCGTGATCACCAAGAAAGCAATGAAAATAAACTCTAACTCTAATTTTTGCAGGATCTTTCTGCCGGCATGGAAAAGAAGAAGGAGACCTGCAAAGAGAAACCACCACACCACGCAGGAGATTTCCAAAACTCCGACTTTTAGTATCGAAAGCACGAAGGCTAAGAACCCGGCGGCTAAAAGAAGTATACAGACCGGATATAAAATAATCATTAGAATTGCCAGATTTTTTCTCATGTTATCCCGCTTATGAAGACGTAACAAGTTGTGGTCGGAAATCTTCTTCTCAGCTCCGCGATTTCCGGACGGTAGATTAACAATTCATTTGCAGGTTCCCTCTTCAAGATACTGCTGATAACCTTGGACTCCAGGCTCCCAGAAATCCTTGCTGTCCCTCTCCCCAAACTAGGATTTATCTCGATCAATATGGGAAGCATGAGCTTCTCAGCCTCTTTATCATCAACCAACTTCGCCAGCTCCTCTAACTCTTTCCTGTCAAATGAATGGATTTTCCCGCTTTTGGTTATGACAAATGGGTTTTCGCTGCGGAGAGCATCCATTAGCGAGATTCTGTTTCTTGGCAAGTGCATGTTGAGCCTGTTTAACTCTACTTTTACGAGCTCTTCATTCATCTTCTCTCCCTCAGGGTTTTCATTCTTTTCAATCTGACAAAGTTATCTCTTTCAATCTCGCCGAGTTTCATCTCTATCATTCTTATAGTCTCCCTTACTTCGGGAATTATGACGTGTTCGAGCGCGTTTACTCTTCTTTTTGTCTTTTCAAGCTCCTCTGCGATCGCTAGAAGGGAAGATTCTAGCTCTGCAAGCTTGCAGAGATACTTTAAGGTCTCTTCAAACTTTTCTGCAACTTTGTCGAGCAACGGATTACTCGTGTAGAGCCCATAACCTCTCTCTGTAACCTTTTTCTCCCTCGCATGAACGGTTACGAGCGGAGTTTCCACACCCATGATCAACTTGCTTGAGATTTCTACCTTGAAATCTTTCCTCACCTCCCTCATATGCTGAAGTGTTTCTAAAGTACCGTTAACACCAAGACAAACGGTAAGCAGTCTGTGAGCTTCTTCTAGGCTTTTAAATGCAACTTTTTTTGCATACGTTACCTCTCTTGCGATGTAGAAGAATTCCATGACTAGTGCATCCATCTTCTCCTGAAGCAAATCTTTTCCTCTCTGGGCCAAGACAAGCTTTTTTCTGAGATTTATCAATTCCATTCTAGTTTGAGAAGTCGCTGAAGGCATTGCCATTTCATTCCTCCCTCCTTATCACAACCTTAGTTCCAAGTGTTCTGGTGACGGCTTTTTCTGTGAGATCAACTTTTGGTTTTCTACCCTTGCTGTCCGGTATAGGAATTACTATTGGGAAAACTTCTTTTTTCATCCTGTCTAGTTCGAGTTCTTCGGCCACAGAGGCGGTAACGAATATTATCCCCATCTCGGGGTCTTCCATCATTTTCTTCAGATTTGCTAGGTTTTCCTCCATAGTTCCAGCTGTGTAGAGTTCCCCAACCCCAGCCAATCCGAAGCCGATAATAGTTTCGAGATCTCCGATTACGCCAACCTTTTGCCTCACATCATCGCCTCTGTGGCGAGAATCTTGTTTATTTCATCCTGCGTAAATCCGGCGCTCTTCATCCTAAGTAGCACACGAAGATTCTCCAGCTCTCTTTCTTTCATAAGGATATACACAATGATTGGGCATATCGAGAAGAAGTTTTTCATCGCCATCCACTTGGTTTTAGTTATGAGTGCACTTTTTAGAATTTTCTCCACATCTTCCACATCTCTTATTCTCTCAAGCTGTTTTTGAAGAGTCTCACCAACAGCGGTTATTCTTATCGCATGTATAGCCGATTTCAAATCTTCGGCTAGCACAACTGCTCTGAACATCTCCGGTGTGAGTTCATGGCTAGGCAAAATCAGATACCTTTCGATCTCATAATATGAAAGCCCGGATCTCTTCATCCTAAGGGAAATGACGAGGTTGATGGAATCTATCCAAAATCCAAAAATCTCGCGTAAAAGCTTCCTGTCCTCCTTTGTCTGGTTAACGGTTTTCCAAAGAGAGTCCCAGTAATGCTTCTCGACTGCCGAGATGAGTGCCACGACGCCATATCGTCCATAATCATCCATAGCCTTAACAATAAGATCGTAGTATTCTTCTCCTTTCAGAAACTCCAAAAGGCTCTCGATCGATTGCGCTGAAGCGAGCAATTCGAACCTTTGAAGATTCTCTGTCGGACATGGCAAAAGTCGAGTCACTATCTCCTCTTTTGGGATTCCATCGTGTATCCCGAGAATCACAGTTTTTAAGTTCAGCATGGCTCGATAGCCCAAAAGTCTCTTGATGATTGGTTTTGTAGATCTTGGTATAATCTCCAATATCTCCGAAAACTCCCTGCAGACATTCTCGTGCATTTCCTTTTCGGTCTTCAACCAATCTAAGCTACCGTCTGGTTCTAATGTGATTTTACGTCCAATTTCCTCGAGTTGTTTGACTACATTTGTAACATCCGGAGCTCTGACGAACTCGATGAGCTTTTCTCCCGTCAGGAGAGTCGTTTCTCTGCTGCTCACAACCGTGTTGCAGAAAGCATATGACATAATCTTGCTTACCCATCTGCCGAACCATATCAGAAAAACCAATATGCCCGCAGCTGAGAGGATGAGTAAAATCAAAATGTTCATGCCTACCCTCTTAAGAGTTGAGCGATCTTCATTCTGATTTTTTCTCTGTTTCGTTCAATTATGCTTTCAATCGTTTGATCAACCGCAACTTTTCCATTTTCGGATTCTATTCTTATGCCGCCTATTGCTTGGATTGGATTCCCGAGCATCACAGCTTTTCCACTCTTTTTAGAGATTTCACCAACTTTAGTGTTGAGGAATTTTAGATCTCGTCGATTGGCGCGTAAAACGACGCTCCCATCTTCGAAATCCGCGCAGGATTTTATGGAGATCTCTAAAAGCCATTTTTGATATTCCGATCTTTCACAAAGTTTTTCCATTTTTTTCACGATTTGTTTGAAAATTTCGTCAATTATTTTTTCCCTTTCCGAGAAAAAGTTCATTCTTGCTTTGAATTTCTCCTCAGCAATCATTTTTTCTTTTAGAGACTTTCCCTCTTCTTCGGCTTTTCTCAGCTTTGCAATTTTCTCCTTCTCAGTTTGGATTTTCGCCGTGCTCAAAATGGCTTCGGCTTCCTTTTCTGCTTTTTCGATTATCTCGTTTGCCTTCTTCTTGGCTTGGTCTAAAATATCCTTCACTACGCTTTCGATATCTTTTTTCTCCGTTTGCCACACCTCCGAGGAGACTTAGGGAATTATCGCTTTGCTCGTCAGCATCAAAATTGTTGCCAGCAAACCCAGAATCGCGTAGAGTTCTACCATCACTGTGTACATCATACCCGCCGTGAACACCTCAGGTTTTTTTGCGACCGCTGCCACGCTTGCAGTCGCGACTTTTCCCTGAAATATCGCTGTGAAACCTTGCAATATCGCCGGGAGTGCAGCGGCCAGGATAGCGAATCCGACAACTCCGGCCTTTAAACCAGTGCCCAAAACTCCGGTAAAAATGAGTATCATAAATCCCGCGATGAATCCATATATGCCTTGGGTTCCGGGTAAGACCTCTAGAATGAAAAGCTTGGAGAATTTTTTGGGATCTTCGGCAGTGGCTGCAGCTGCGGCCATTCCAGCCATCGCTACTCCTATTGCAGACATTATCCCAGGAATTGCTACAGCAAGTCCAGCGGCAAGCACCACCAAAGCCAAGTCATTTACCACTGTTATCCCACCTTCTTTTACTATTCACTTCCCTTTTTTTAGTTTTGTGTATTTCCTTTTTGCCTTGAAGGGGGAAAACTTTCTTCCATCGCCTTCATAAAATTTCCCGAAAAATTCCATGAAATGTAAACGCATTGTGTGTATGAAACCACCCAACGTATTTATGAATATATTAAAACAATGAGCAACGAAGAAGATGAATGCCAGAAGACAGGCGGAAATTGCAGCGACTAGGATGTTCGGAAAACTATTAGCGAAAGGGGTAACCATCCATCCCCAGAAGACCGAAACTATGAAATTTATGGAAAATGCTATAACACCACTTGCTATTGCGAGTGCCATTAGTCGGGTGTAGGATGCTACATCCGCAACAAAGCTCGTTATTCCGTAGACTGTGTTAATGGCTTCTCCGATTTTTGATCGAATGGTTTCTCCCTTTAGCAGAGCCCCTACAACACCTAACAGGACCCCACAGTAGAAAATAGCTCTCAAAATTCCGACGGGTTTAGGTGACGTGGCAAACGGATTGAACGCCTCGAACATTTCTATCTTTGGAAAAGTGTATGCAATCCCCAAATCTCGGAAACTTACACCGATAATGCAGAAAGCTAAGCCGAAAAAACCGAGAACAATCAAAACCCTCGAAATCCGCTCAAAGAGTAGAGATCTCCAATCTTTTCTGAGGAGATCTTTGATCACACCGGCAATTCCCAGTCCAAACAGTATGTGTAGAATCCCGATAAGAACAACGAGTTTTAGAAAAGGTATCGGATTCTCAATCGGATTCACCCAAAATCCGCCTCCAAATCCAAAACACCCTCCAACGAAAATCCCAACGATCACTCCTGTTAGACTGCAGACTGCAAGCATCCGGCGAACGTTTGTTGGAAAGATTTTGGCTATCCAGACGCCAGAAAGTAAGAAAGCTGCAAGCGCGAGTCCATAGCCTGCATCTGATAGGGTTATTGCGAAAAATATCGGAAAAGTTAGGGAGAGGAATGGTGTAGGATCCACCTCATCATATCTTGGGACGCCGTACATTTCTGTAAGAAGTTCGAAATCTTTGACGATTTTTGGATTTTCTAGCTCGGTAGGTGCTTCTTGACTTTCTTCTTCTCTCAGGATACATATGCCATCCGTCGCCGTTTTTAAGGTTTTTTCAAGCATCCGTATTTTTCCGCGAGGAATCCATCCCTCCATCACAACCGTTGCTTCTGTGAATCCGAGTAAATTGTTTGTTTCTGCTCTTTCCAAGACGTTCACAACCATTTCCTCGACCGCGCAGATTTCCGGAGAAGATTTTTTAGCCAAGGTTTGTTTCGTGCGTTCAAGTTTCTCTTTTTCGTCATTTAACTTTTCAAGCTCCTCTTCGAGTCTCTTCAAGTTTTCGTCTATTTTACCCTCGAGTGGTGGGATTTCGATTAGCTCGAACTCGTGCCTGTAAAAGATCGGAAGAAGTTTTTGGGACTCTTCAGAGGGGACAAGAACAAGAACGTTTCTCCTTTCTCCGGCTTTTGAAGCCAAGATAAAGATTTTACCGGCGAAAGTTTCACGCAAATCCTCCCCAAAGGATTTCAGTTTTTCCTCCGGGATTCTTCCAAAGAAAGCTCTGAAGTATTCTGTGGAGCGCAAAAGACTCAGGTCACACTCCGGGCATATCTCACCAAGCAACTTTAACTTTTCGATAATGTTTAAAATCTCCTCTTTTTTGCTCTCAATTCTCTCCAGTCTTTCGGCAAGTTCAGAGGTAATAGGTTCAATTCTTCCAAGTATTTTTTCCGCTCTTTTTATCACGTAGTCAAAACTTTCATTCCTGATCGACATCTTTTTTGCGGAAATCTCTCCCAAGAATTCCCTCAATTTGGACAGCCTTTTGGCGAGATCTCTCAACTTTTCTATTTCTTCCTGTGCGATTTTCTTTGCAAGTCTTTTATCTTCTGTTTCCTTAAGCTCCACGATTCCTCTTTCGTGGAGCTCCAAGATCACCCTATTGTGATATCTTGCGGGGTAAATCGCGAAGAGTTTGCTCATTCTTTTTGGCCTAAGCATTCAAGCCCTCCAAAATTTCCTTTACGATGAGCTCTGCTATTTCCTCGCTTCTTTTTTCAGCAATCTCTCTGAGTTTTTTCAACTCTCGTTCAAAATCTTTTTTGATTTTCGAAACTTCTTCTTCCACTTCTTTTTCATATTTTTTCCTCAAGTTTTCTTCAGCTTTTTTGACTTCTCTATGAGCGTTTTGTCGGATTTCATCAGCTCGCTTTCTCGCCTCTTCAACGATTTTTTTTGCCTCGACCTCTGCTTCTTCCACTAATTCTCTGGCTTCTTTCTCAGCTTTCAAAATTTTTTCGAGGTATTCCATTTCTACCTCAACCCTATATAATGCGTCCCTCGAATATTAAGATTTGATAAATCAGGGTGAACATGATGGGAAAAATCCTCAGAATAACCGGACCAGTTGTCATCGCAGAAGGCATGGAAGGTTCAAAGATGTATGAAATGGTCAGGGTGGGTGAGGAGGGTTTGATAGGAGAAATAATCGGTCTTCAGGGCGGAAAGGCGGTTATTCAGGTTTATGAGGAGACTACCGGCATCCGACCGGGTGAAAAGGTTGAAGGAACCGGCTCACCGCTCTCGGTAGAACTGGGTCCTGGACTCGCTAGTTCAATATACGACGGCATACAAAGACCGCTGGAGGTCATCAAATCCCAGGTCGGAGATTTCATCGTTCGGGGAGTTTCAGCTCCAGCTCTTCCGCGGGATAAGAAATGGGAATTCGTGCCTAAAGTGAAAAAAGGTCAAGAAATAAAAGAGGGTTTTATAATCGGAACCGTAAAGGAAACAGAAATCGTTGAGCACAGAATTCTCGTTCCACCCGGGATAAGCGGCACCGTCAGGGAGATATATGATGGACGTTTTAGCGTGGAAGAGCCCATTTGCATTTTGAAGACAACAGAAGGGGAGACAGAGCTTAAAATGATGCAAAAATGGCCAGTCAGGAGACCGAGACCCTACAAGAAGAAACTCGAACCGGAAGAACCGTTGATAACTGGTCAGAGAGTTGCAGACATTTTCTTCCCCGTAGCCAAGGGAGGCACCGTTGCGGTTCCAGGAGGTTTTGGGACGGGCAAAACTGTGTTTCTTCATCAAGTGGCGAAGTGGGCCGCCGCCGACATAGTTGTTTACGTTGGTTGTGGTGAGAGGGGAAACGAGATGTGTGATGTTTTAGTTCACTTTCCAAAACTGAAAGATCCGAGAAGCGGGAGATCTCTAATGGAGCGGACGATTCTTGTTGCGAACACCTCAAACATGCCGGTCGCCGCTAGAGAGGCAAGCGTGTATACCGGAATAACGATAGCCGAATATTTCCGAGACATGGGCTACGATGTTGTTCTGATGGCAGACTCGACCTCACGATGGGCGGAGGCGATGAGGGAGATATCAGGTAGGCTTGAGGAAATGCCTGGAGAAGAGGGATATCCAGCTTATCTGGCTTCCCGTCTTGCAGAATTCTACGAGAGAGCCGGACGCGTGATAACACTCTCCGATATAGAGGGCTCTGTCACGGTTCTCGGCGCGGTTTCCCCGCCTGGTGGTGACTTCTCCGAGCCAGTCACCCAGAATACGCTCAGAATCGTAAAGGTTCTTTGGGCTCTGGACGCTTCTCTTGCCGACAGGAGGCACTTCCCCGCTGTTCATTGGCTGAGGAGCTATTCTTTCTATGTTGACCAAGTGGCAGACTGGTGGAAGAAAAACTTCGGGGAGGATTGGAGAGTCATGAGAGAGGAAGCAATGGCGCTTCTTCAGAAGGAGGCGGAACTCCAAGAGATCGTTAGGCTTGTTGGCCCGGACGCTCTGCCCGAACACGATAGAGCTCTTCTCGAGTCTGCAAGAATGTTGAGGGAGGATTTCCTTCAACAATTCGCTTTTCACGAAGTAGACAGCTTCTGTATGCCGGAGAAGCAAATCGGAATGTTCAAAATAATTCTCATGTTCCATCGTTTGAGCCTTGATGCGGTTTCACGCGGAATTCCGTTGGAAAAAATATCATCTCTTCCCGTGCGTTTGAGAATCGCAGATATGAAGAGGATACCGATTGACAAATGGGAGACAGAGTTCAGGAAGATTGAAAGAGAAGTTAAAGAGCAGTTCAACAGTCTGTTTGAGGGTGTGAAATCTTGAGAAGCATTGAGTATGCAACCGTCAGGGAAGTTTCCGGTCCTCTGATAGTCGTAGAGGGAATCAAGGGCGCGGCTTACGGAGAAGTCGTTGAGATCGTAACGCCATCTGGTGAGGTGAAACGCGGACAGGTTCTCGATTCATACAGTGACAGAGCAGTTGTTCAGGTTTACGAAGGAACCTCCGGAATAGACACGGTTAAAACGAGGGTGAGATTTACAGGGGAAACGATTAAACTCGGTGTGGGTCTCGAACTCTTGGGAAGAATCTTTAACGGAAGAGGAGACCCGATAGACGGTGGCCCGAGGCCAATCGCTGAGGATGTGTGGGATGTCTACGCTCCACCCATGAATCCGGCCTCACGCGAATATCCGAGCGAATTCATTCAAACCGGAATCTCCGCAATAGACGGGATGAACACTCTGGTCAGAGGACAAAAGTTGCCAATTTTTTCGGGTTCCGGTTTACCGCACAACCAACTTGCAGCGCAGATAGCCAGGCAGGCCAGAGTTTTGGGAGAGGAAGAGAGATTCGCCGTAGTTTTCTGCGGGATAGGGATCACTCATGAAGAGGCAGCCTTCTTCATCAAAGAGCTCCAAACTAGTCTCGAGAGATCTGTGGTTTTTCTGAATTTAGCGAATGATCCGGCGATTGAGCGTATTTTAACACCGAGACTTGCTTTGACCGCCGCAGAATATCTTGCTTTCAAGCAACAAATGCATGTTTTAGTGATTCTTACAAACATCACAAACTATTGTGAGGCTCTTCGTGAAATTTCCGCGGCAAGGCATGAGGTCCCTGGGAGAAGGGGGTATCCAGGGTATATGTACACAGACTTGGCGTCAATTTACGAAAGGGCAGGAAGGATAAGAGGAAGAAAAGGTTCTGTGACCCAGCTCCCCATCCTCACGATGCCTGGTGATGACATAACCCATCCAATCCCAGATCTGACTGGATACATCACGGAGGGCCAAATAGTTTTTGACAGAGAACTTCACCATAAAGGGATATACCCCCCAATAAACGTTCTTCCCTCTCTTTCGAGGTTGATGAAGGATGGAATTGGTAAGGGTAAAACAAGAGAAGATCACGCAGATCTCTCAAGTCAGCTATACGCGGCCTACGCGGAAGGAAGAGACATAAGATCTTTCGTGGCAATTGTCGGGGAGGAAGCCTTGACGGACAGAGATAGAAAATATCTTCAGTTTGCGGATAACTTCGAGAGGAAATTCGTTAATCAGGGAGTTTATGAGAACAGACCGATCGAAGTGACTCTAGATCTCGGCTGGGAACTCCTTCGCCTATTGCCTGAGAGCGAACTCAAAAGGATAGACCCAGAACTCAGGAAGAAGTATCTTCACAGGTTTGAAGAAAGCGCTCAGAACTCAAGATCTTCATCATCTGGATCAGACAAGCCAAGTTCCTCATCGCGCACTTAAATTTCGATTTTCCAGATTTTATCCCTTTCATTCGATGTTTTCGATCAGTTTGGCAACACGTTCAAGAGAACTCGCATATCTCTTTCTGTGCTCCTTCAGAAAGTCGAGGAGGAGTTCTATAGCCATCTGCTTGCATTCCCCGCAGATCATTTTCCCGTTCATGCACATCTCTCTGATTTCAAGAAGTTTCTCATCGCTGGGTATCAAGTGATAGAAATATAGATCGAAAACTCTACATATGTCCGGATTTCCTCCTTTTTCTCTTTGTTCTCTGGCCGTTGGCTTTCCACCGGTGAACGCATTCATGATCTTTCTCCTCACGGTTTCGTCGTCGTCTGTGAGAAACACAGCGCTTTCTGGTTTACTGCTTGACATTTTCTCCTCGATCAGCCCCGGCAAGAGTTTGTGATAGGTTGCTGATGGAGGAATGAATCCAAAATCTCTCTGGAATCTATTTGCTATATCTCTCGCCAGTCTTATGTGTGGGTCTTGATCGATTCCGACCGGAATGACCGTCGGTATCGGTCCGCAGAATTCGGGTAGTTGGGGGTGAAGGATGTCCGCCACGTCGATGATCGGATAGTATATCGAGGAAAGGCTGGATTCTCCGGAAAATCCGTAGATCGCCCTTAACTCGCTGAAGTTGACTTTTTTGGAGAGGAGGAAGGCGAGTTTCTTGACATGCTCATCCGTTGACTGAAAGTAAACGCGGCATCTCGAGAGATCAAGTCCTAAAGCATCGTAGTTGGCCAGATATTCTTCGATCGCTATTTTTCTAGCTTCCTCAAGCGATAGATCTCTCGCAGAATATGCCTCTAAATCGGCGACACAGAGAAATATCTTTGAACCTTTTATCTTCGAGTACCAGATGAGCTGATCTATCACCATTTTGTGGCCGAGGTGCATCTTTCCGCTCGGCATCAGACCCGTCATGACCGCGAACTCTTCTCCGCGTAAGATTTTTTCCAAAATTCTTCGAAAATCTCTGTGGCCGAAAATTATCTTTCTCCTCATTATAGTCATTGGGTTTGGGATATCTGGAAGGAGTTCCTCAAATGGGGATATTCCAAACTCCTCCATTAGCCTCGCATAGTTCTCCGGAAGTGTGGCCTGCCAAGGATCGATTCTGACCGGCATTCAGAGCCGCTCCCTGTTTAACGAATAGTATGTTACGTCTCCCTCATCATCGACGATGGCATATAATATTTTTTTACGCACGCTTTGCGCCACTCTGACGTCGCCAGAGATATCGCTTACACTAAACCTGGCGTGCTCCGGGACTACTCTCACCAAGAATTTCGAGTGAGATTCCGGCGGTTTTTCTCCTTTCTCATAAACTCTGAAGTGTGCTCCAAACTTTAAGCCTGTTCTTACTATGTATCCTCTGCCGCGCAAGTCTGAGTATGCCGCGTACTTAAGTGGAAGTAGTTTGTCTTTTTTCGAAAATTTAGCCATCAGCTGATTGAAATCTAACTTCTCTCCGCGTTCGTAAACTTCGAGCTTTCCCTTCTCAACGAGGAATAGGGTTTCAACAGGCGCGAGCTGTAATTTTCCATCTCCAAGAAGTTTTCCGAAGAATCCCTTCTGATATATCCTGTTTGCCGCGAGGTTATCCGCAACGATCACGCGGTCGCCACAAAGTTCTCCTTTCGCGATTTCCTCCATTTTTCATCCCTGAGCGGTTTCCTTTTGTTTGCTCGTCTCGCTCTTTAACGAATTCCAGTAGTACAGATTATATACGCATCCCGGATCGGGCCCGCTAACGTCTCCGTAATATCCGTACGCTCTTGCCCGACATCCACCGCAGACAAACCTATACTCGCAGTTTCCACATCCTAAAAGGGCATTTCTATTCCTGAGTTTCCACAAGACTTCGGATTTTTCCCAAATCTCCTTCAAATCGTCAGTTTTTATGTTTCCAAGCTTGATTGGCATGAAAACACAAGGGGTAATATCTCCGTTCGGCTCTAGCCCGCAGTAAAGTCTCCCTGCTCCACATCCTCCGAGGAAGTCTGCGAGGCTTTCGGTTTTTCCGCGCAGAGCTTGTAAGAGTCCTTCTGATGTGAAGTGGGTTGCGACGATCCCTCCATATGCTGAAACAACATTTCCGTAGAGTCCGCAAGCAAATTTTAGAGAGACGACGGAGTACTGTGGTGCGGTTGAGTAGCAAATGAGTCCACCATTGCTGTTTATCATCTTCAGGTAGAGGAACTTTAGGAGTTCTTCCCTTTCTTCCGGTTCGAGGTCCTGCTCCACGATTTCTTTTCCTCTGCCAACCGGGACATAGTTAAATATTATCACCCTTTTCACGCCCAGCTCCTTTTCTGCGAAATCAACGAGCTGGGGGATCTCCCGATAGTTCATTTTCGTTGCCGTGATAGCTACGCAGGTGTCAATGCCCTCCGCCACACAATTTTTTATACCCTCGCATGTCTTCCTCCAAACGCCTGGAATTCCGCGGAACTCGTCGTGGGTCTTCTCTATCCCATCAAGCGAAATCTCCACGTAGTCAAAGATTTCTTTGACTTTTTTTGCAACGTCCGGCGTTATCAGAGTTCCGTTCGTTGCCATAGAGACGAAAAATCCCTTTTCCTTCGCGTAGCCAGCTACCTCCCAGATATCCTTGCGAACGAGTGGTTCTCCACCGGAAAATGCTATGGCAACGACTCCGGCTTCCTCAAACTGATCGATCACTCGTTTTGCTTCCTCTGTCGTCAGCTCATCGCTCGCTTGACCTCCTCCCGCGTTCTCATAGCAGTGCTTACACCAGAGGTTACAGGCGCGCGTGTAGTTCCAAACGACAAGAAACGGGGAAGCAGATGTGAAGGGGCGCTCTGCTCCAAATTTCGCTATTCCCTCGAGAACGTTCACCATCCCCCGTCTTATCACGGGGTCTCTGAGATGTTTTTTGAGCTCTTCCTCCGGATATCCGAAAGCTGTGGCTCCTCTCTTTATGACGGTTTTTACAACAATCGATGCCAGCCTGTCGCGGATGTCTGCGTCTGTTTTCTCACCAATGTATGCTCTGATAGCCTTGTCCAGCCTACTACCACCTTTTCTACTTTTGCCGCAAACGAATCGTAGGGCAAATCTGGAAAGGGGATTGTTTAACCACCTCTGGACGGATTGGACGATTACTTCTTCCCTTCCAACTTGCGATTCCACGGATCCCATCGTTTGACTTTTCTCCGGCAGCTATATAAGCCCGTTCGTGTTTAATTATTATTGGGGCGGTCACGCTAATAGAGCGGCGAGCCGAGACGATGAGGAGAATTTAAAAGCCGAGACTCTTTTGCTTGTCGAGGAAGAGTCACCTCCAGCCGAGTCGGTGTGGCCCGTCGCTCAAATCATATTAGCTTTTTATTTTAGATTTTCTGCGGAGAAAAATATGGGGTGAGGAGGGTGCCGAAGTGCTCTGCTTGCGGGAAAAACGTGAAGGATCCGGAGAAAATAACAACTTGCTCTGGATGCGGAAAAAGGCTTTGCATATCCTGTTTTTCCAAACACAAATGTTGAAAGCCACAGATGTCGCTTATGGGCAAAAATTATCAGAATAGGTCAGGAAATATTCTAGTTTTTCTTTCTTTTTTGGTTTATTGAGAAAATCTTTTTAAGTTTCGCGAAAATAAAATAATTTTGGCGTGATGGCGTGAAAGCGGTAATGTGGGGTGGTGGGCATGGGGCTCCACATTATCGCCGAATTCTTAGGGGTGAAAGAGGAGAAAATTGCAACAATAAAGCAATTGAAGCCGATAGTAGAGAGAGTAGTGAAGAAAAGCGGTTTAAACGTGGTTTCTTCGGCATATCATCAGTTTAAGCCGTATGGAGTCACCTGCGTTTATCTTTTGATGGAATCGCATCTGGCGATTCACACTTGGCCAGAAGTTTGCTACATGGCTGTGGATATCTTTACATGTGGGAAAAATCGGAAAGCAAAGGAGACGCTCGAGTTGTTGAGAAAGGAGTTTTCTCCGAAAAAGGTGAAGATGAAGATCATAGGGAGGCTTGAGTATGAGAAGCTACTCGAGAGAAAAGAAAATTCTGCGAGAGCTGGCGGGAGGTAAGAAGACTCTTTGGGAGCTTCTCGCGTCGTATCATTGGACTCTGCGAGACTTCATCTCTGATATAAACAGACTCTATGACGAGGGGAAGATCTCGACGGATGGGAAGTATATATATCTCAAGGAAAAAATTGGGGCAGATGGTTTTAGCTCGATTGTGTGCCCGAAATGTGATGGAAGACGTGTTCTTCCAAAAAATCATGTTTTTATAGAGAAAAGATTTAAACGGTTGCTCAGGGATAGGCCTAAACCGGAGGTCAAGTTTTTCCAAGGATATATGCGCCCCGAGGATGTTCTAGCCCGAATTGCTTTGATGGATATGTATGGTGACGTGGAGGGAAAGTCAATAATCCTGATCGGAGATGACGACCTTGTGAGCTTGGCCCTGGCCCTGACGGGACTCCCAGAGAGAATCGTTGTGTTGGATATTGATGAGAGATTGGGAGAATTCATGCGGAAGGCTTTGCGTGAGGATGGGGTAAAGTCGGTGGAGTTTATACATCATGATGTCGCGGAGCCTCTTCCAAAAGATTTGAGACGGAAGTTCGATGTTTTTGTCACAGACCCGCTCGAGACGGTTTCTGGGCTCAAGGCTTTCCTATGCAGAGCCGCTTGTGCTCTCAAACCTACGGATTCAGCCGGATATTTCGGTTTGACAACGCTCGAGGCTTCGCCAAAAAAATGGCTTTGGGTTCAGGGACTTCTCTACAGAATGAATCTTGCGATCACAGATGCCGTGAGGGAGCACTCGAGCTATCCTACCCAAGATTACCACATAGGTTTTCCGTACGAGGAGCCAATTCTGAAGAAGTTGAAGTTTAAGTATGAGCTTCCGCCGGATGTCTCTTGGTATAAATCGACATTTTTCAGGGCTGAGGCTGTCGGAAAAGTTAGACCGATTCATTGTTCGAAGCACATCCGCGTGAGGGTTTGGGACGAGGATGACATAACCTGGCCGAATCGTTAGCAAGTTTCGTTTTTTGCTGGAGATAATTAGACGCAGGATGTGTTGGGAGATCCACCCTCTTTAACTCGCTTTGCCGAAACCATACCTCCAGAATACTCAAAAAGATGATAAAGGGGAATTCAATGCCGGCAGTGGTGGGGCCGCCAGGATTTGAACCCGGGTTTGCGGGTCTCACCGGCTCCAGTGGGTCATCATCTTTTCGTCAGCAGACCCACCTCATTCCACTGGAGCCCGCCGTGATAACCAAGCTACACTACGGCCCCACCATTCCTATACTCTGTCAGACACAAGTTTAAAACTTTAAAGAGATGGTCCAAGCCAGAACAGAAATCCGAACAGGATAAAGAGGACGGAAATTCCCAGAATTCTGAGTATGAGCGGTGGCTTCGGCACTGTTGGCACAAACAAATCTTCATCCGGTTCTCTTTCCTCTTCTGCCACCGCCGCCACACCAGCCGTTGCAGGAGTCGCAACTTCACCGGCAGCTGCTCTTCCCCTCAGCCAGAGATAAACAATCCCTATTATCGACCACGGAACGCAAATAATGAGCAAAAGGTAAATCGGCAGTCCGAGCCTTAATATCGCAGGTACGGCATACGAAGAACTCACCAAAGCATTGTATTTGTTGAGATTCCAGAGGATTATCGCCATACAAGAGTAAACTATGAGAGAATTCCAGAACGGATCGGAAGCAGAAACCAACTGAAGACCACCCAATCTCTTTTTCGTAAATGGCCAGAAGAGATTCCCACCCATATGGCCATAAGAATCAAAGATGATATGCCCAAGCCAACCCAAGAATGCGACGAGCCATGCTATCCAGTTTCTCAAAATAGCTCCGACCACAGCGGAAAGCAAAAGTCCGAGCGTTATGCTGTGACCGGCCCGTCTGTGGAAGGGAATGAAGATTATTTCGACGGATCCGTCCTCCCGCTTGAGAAATCCGAAAGAAGGTCCTCCAAAACCTTTTATCTCCGTCGGCTTTCCGTACGTTTCGATGATGTTTGGCTTGAATTTCGCGGAAGCGTAGGCCTTCTCCTCCGGAGGTTCTGTTCCGGGAATGGGAACGCCCGACGTTGTCACATGCGGTCCAACCCTAACCTCAACTTTCTTCTCCTTGGCGTTGAAGAAAACAGAGTACTGTCTCCAGAGATCTGGTCCAAGTCTGATCGTGTGAAGTTTTATTTTATACATTTTGCCAGGTTTCATTTCCGCAGCCTTGTTTATCCCCTCCGCAACCTTTTCCGCGATTTCTTTCGGGTCGATCTTATCCGGATGAGGATCTATCACCGTGTCGTGTTCCTCCATGTAAATGAGAAATTTGAAATCGATCGTATCCGGGAGAAGTCCAAATATCCCACCAAGCAAAATTATGAGGGAGTCCTCAGCAGCTGCTCCGAAAACTAGACTCTTGAAGAACGTGGCGATCGTAAGTCCAACTATGAAGTGGGTTAAGCCGCGCATCTCAGTATCCCCCAAGCCAGCACGCTATCTGCTCACCCAAGCCAGCCATGTTGAGGAAAATCGGGAAGAAGAAACCCAAAACCAAGTTCAACCTTCTGGTTCTAAACATCGGCGGAATAAGCCCAAGTCCAGTTGTGATCACCAAAAGTAAAAGACCTGTGGCTCCAGCGAAAATGAAAACTATCGCAAGGATTATCATCATAGCCACAATCGAAATCTTCCTGTAGCTTATTCTTGTGACCATTTTTGAGAAGACAAACCGCGAAAGCAAGACGAGCAGAATGAATGCGAAGAGGGTGGTGAACGCAATTGTTGCAACGAGAAGCCAGAAATCCGAAGATGATCTTGGCTGATAGACCATGCTTGTGACCCACGCCATCCCTCCGCGTGTGAGGTGGAGGAGCGGAACCCAAAAGAGGAAGAACGCACCGACGTAGTATGCGAATCTTCCAGCAGATCCGGAAACCATAAACGAAGTGTCCCCCCTTGTTGACGTAGCATGCCCGGCTAACACTCCCCCAACCCCAGCCGTTATCACGGGCTGGAAGGCTGCGAAGGTTCCGCCGAGAAAACCGGCCATTGTCCCATGCGCAACTTCCTGCCATCCCGCGTATATCCCAGTCGATTTTGACTGCTCAGGCACCTTGGGATTCGAGAAGATGTTCATGAGAACCCATGGCATTGCGAAAAATCCGACGAAAACCGGGAGGATGTTCTGGAAGGCTCTGTCAGGGGGCATCACCGGCGTGTTGAGAACGATGAAGCCCAATATCATCGAGAGGAAAAAGACAAATATCCCGGCAACGAGGCTAGACCAACCATCGGCTAATCTCCCGAGCCTCGTCTTTTTTCTGCTCCCCCAATCTTTTGGCCATTCAGACATCAAAAGATAAACCACAACCCCAATGAGTATCCACGCGAAGTGTGGTGTGGTTAACCTACGGAAGACTTGGAATAAATATGGTGCGGCTGGCGAGATGGCAACGAGAAGGATTGCTGCCCCAATTGCACCAAGCCCAGAAAGAAGGCAAGCTTCCTCTCCCCTACCGTATAGCAAATATTTCTGGTTCGGGAAAACCATATAGAAGGTACTGTCGTCTGGCGAACCCATGTATGTTGTTGTTATTATGCCTACAACCGAGTAGGCTACCAGCATTCCTATGAGAAAGAGCGAAAAAGCTAGAGGATTGAAAGGATACGCAATGTAGATGACGACGGCTAGTCCAGCAAAATTCAATGGATGCAGTCCCGGCAGGATGGACAAACAGCTCCCGGCGAGAACACCAAGCATACCCCAAAGGAGATAGGCTAAGCTTTCCATCTTCTTACACCCTCCATATGTCTTCTATCGAGCAAACATGGAGCACTTTTTCTCCCCCAACCACGGATATTTTTCCAACGGTGTTGATGTTCTCTCCAGCTCTGGGTGGATCCGGCAGTCGCTCATAGACGAAGTTTGGAATCAAAACTTTTTGAACCAAACCTGATGGAGATTCGACCATGAGAATTCTGTCGGGTGGGAGAAGACCTTTTTCTCTCGTCGAGATCTCGACAATACGACCCGCAACCGTTGCCAAGATGTCGACCTCAAGAGTCTGGAGATTCTCAGCAATGGGAGGCAGAAATTCACCCTCCAAAACATTAGGAATTTGTGGCCCGACGAAAGTAACCACAAGCTTACCCTCCCTTTTTTCAACTTTTCCGACGAATTCGATCGAGCTTCCCCTCCTCACAAGCCTCTTCGTTTCAGGAGGAAGAGTCTGAAAGATTTCCTCTTCTATGTAGGCCTTCGGCATATTTACATTATCCAGCCACAGGATTCTCCTTGTGATCTTTAGACTGGTGGTGGTACCAACAGCCTCAGAGAGTGTTATTTTTCCAGATGTCTGGATGTAACTTCCGATGAGGTTTTCCGATATCTCAGAGAGTCGGACCAGTTTCGGTTCTTCTTTTCCCAACACTTCGATATCTGAGAAGAGTCCAACCATGAGCTGAGGTGTCCCCTTGTAGGAAGAAACGCCTCCAGTTATCCTGACTCTATCTAGAACTTCCAGCCCGAGCGGTCGTTTTTCAACATAAACTTCGAGACCAAGGGGAACGTAAAGCTGGATTTCAGAGGAACCATCCGAGATGTAATATATGTTTGCAGAGCCGAGAGCCCGCATAGAGGTTACCACCCCTTCAATCATCACCCTCTTGTAGAGCAGGGCAACATTTCTCAAGACGTCAGAAGGTGTGGAGACGACGGGTGAAAGGGGCTGGATTTTTATGTCACTGGCGAGGGAAACAGTCATCATCTTATCCCTCTCGGATAAAACTCGCGTTTGACCGAAAATCTTCACCCTGTCGCCAACACGTGGAATCCTTCTTTCCATGAGTAACTCTTCGAAAGCCGGAGAGTAAACCCTCACCTCTATGGTGGATATCTCTGGATCGGTCGAGCTAAAGTCTGAGACGGAGAAAGATATGTAGTTTCTCCCATAGAGAGGCCCGGAGGTTACAGTACCCTCAATCAGGTTGTGAGAATAATCCATCCACGTGTCGATCTGCGAGATGCTTATCGGCTCTTCCCCAGATGCCTTGACGTGCATGAGGAAAGCCCCTACACCAAGCACCGCCAAAATCACACATATAACCCACAAATACAGAAGCCGGATTTTTCTAGTTGTATCGGTTAGGCAGTGTGGGCACGGAACTTTACCTCCTGTTTCCTTTCCGCAGACCGGGCAGATTTCATTTTTCTTCAAGGAATCACCTTTATGTCCTCCCAAGAAGCTACCCAAAGCTGAGGTGTCCCATAGTAGCTTTGAAGAGCCCCGGAAACGGTTATCTTGGCACCAATCGCTGGGTACGCACCCCCAAACCTCTCGAGGAACTTGGGGATCATGATGTTCATGGACTCCTGCGTTTCGACCTCATACAGCGTCAGATTTTTTGCAAAGCCGAGGTCGTCTATTGAAATAACTTTTCCTGTGACTTCGAGTCTTTCATACTCCGTGAAGTTTTCCGGGAAGTGAACGACATCATGTATCCTGACTTTCCTACCGGCCGGACGTTCTATCTTCAAGAAACCTTCAGGATATTGAACGATCAGCATCTGGAACTGGTTGGCTTTATCTCCGACGGCTCTGACCCTTAGGCTTCCTCTGACCGTCACGATGTCTCCAACAGCTGGGAAAGCCGGAATCGGAGAGCCCTTGGCGAGTCGCTCGCTTTCAAGCCTGATGAGGGCCTTCGTGGTTGCGTCGTATGCCCTGATGAAAATGCTCGCCTCCGAATTTTCCGGATCGACGAGATACATGCCGAGAAAATTCGTATCCTCGTAAAATTTCACGAAAGTGGCTTTTCCCGTTAAGACGGCTTGCCCCATGTTCATAAGAGTCGCGTTTTCTTTGAAGAGATCGGATATTGCGATTTGATAAGGCTGTTTTGCGATTATGTGCAATCCTCTGACGTCCGCGCAGAGGAAAAGAACACCCAAAACGGCGACCGAGAGCCCACCCCACTTGAGCAACCTGAAGGAAAGCCTTTTTGGAACTTTACTTCCGCAATAGGGACACTTTTCCAGAGTTCCGACGTATCTTTTACAATTTGGGCAAAAGACCTCCTCGGAGGGCCCCACCGGTTTCATGTAAAGCAAACTCTTTTAGAAGTTCTAACAATAAAAATTTTTTGATTTTTGTGCGGGTTGGGGGAATAGACCTCTCGGGAAGTGAGAAGAGACCGACAGGACTGGCATTCCTTGAGGGTAAAAGATGTTTAACGGCAACGGTTTTCACGGACGATGAGATTCTCGAGCAGTGCTCAAGGCGAAAGGTTTCTCTCATCGCCATAGATGCACCTCTCAACTTTCCCAAGGAAGGCAATCTCAGGCTTTGCGATCGCATTTTGATCTCGCGAGGTCTACGCGTCTTTCCGCCGACTTTCGGTGGAATGCGTAAGCTGACCGAAAGGGGCATAAGGATTTCCTCCCTCCTTCGTTCCTCGGGCTTTAACGTCATCGAGGTTCATCCGAGAACTTCCGGGATCGTGATTTTCGGCACTCCGGATAGAGAAAAATGGTTGATGAGACTCAAAAAAGCTGGTTTCAAAATCTCACCGAGTTCTGATCACGAGATCGATGCTATACTTTCCGCTCTCACAGCTTACCTCCACTTCAGAGGTTTCACAGAGACCGTCAGCGGTGATGGGGCTATTGTTGTTCCTGGAGAAGCTTCTCAACGAATTTTGCTCCGGACGAGATGCTACTCACGGAAACGCCAGTGATTCTGGATATCCTGCGGATGCTCATTTTTTCTCCAGAAATCTTTGCAGCGAGATATATGATGGCAGCCGAAAGATTGGCCGGCGGTCTGGCTCTTGCCCTAGGTCCAGATTTCTTGAAAAGTTTCATAGCAATTTCGCTCGTGCTGCCGGAAGCATTCAGTTGTGTGAGAAATCTCCCTAAATAATCTTCTACTCCGACTCCGTCTTCTATTTTCATTTCCTTCTTGAAAGCGAAGAGAAACTTGCGGAAGATCTTCTGCACGAGTTTCTTCTCGAACGGGTGCCTCTGGGCAGCAATCTTGAAAATTTCCTTTTCACTTCTAGGAATCTTTAGCCGCCTGCAGGCGAGGAGAACGACAACCGGAACAACGATTCTGAGATCTCTCCCCTTTGTCAGTTTCATGCTCCTCGCCTTCCTGTAGATCACACATGCCTCAACCTTCACGCTTCTTGGAAGAGAGAGGCTTCTGCAGAGATTGTCGATTTCGATCAGGGCATCCCTCTCCCCACGCTCTTTCCAGTTGGAAACTTTAGAAATCCGGTGTAGATATTTGAGTCTTCGCATCTGCGAGCGGAAGGCCGGAGAAGGATTATCGGTTTTTCCAATCTCGCTCCCGATTCCCAAGTCATGTCTAGTCTGATCTACCCATGTGATGTTCTCCTCTTCCCACCTTTTTCCAGAACCTTCAGCCGGCATCCTGTCGTATATCACCAACCCGCAGGAAGTACAGATGAGCTCTCCACGTTCTCTATCATAAAAGATTCCTGCACTTCCGCACGACGGACATATCAAACAATCACCCTAGTGGGTCAAAATTGAAGATATCTCGCTATTGGATAGGATATTCGTCAGCGGGACATGTGGAGTTTCGGCCAGCAGGATCTTGACGAAATCTCTAAGAGTGTCCTCATTCTTGCAAACAATCTCCAAGAATCTGGAAACCTTTTTATCCTGCATGGTTCCGAGCCCCCTCCACAACTTGGAGTATTTCTGTATCTCTTCACCGAGTGTTTTTCTCCACTTCGCGTCATATTCTGAAAGAGCTTCTGAGTCCCCCGCAGCCGCCAGACTGGCAGCATCGCCAGCCAATCTCCCACATTCGATTTCATACCTTAGGATGTTCACCGCAAGCGGTGGGATTTGTCCTGCAGACTTGCCCGCCGCCAAAATGCCTTTTTCCCAAAGCTTCGTGAGCGGCCCAGACATGGGTTGAGAGGTTTTAACGCTAACGATCGGCGATGCCCCTTTCAGACAGGGATGTGCAACTCTTCCGATGAATTCATCCAGCGCTGTTCCGGGATGTATTCTCAGGCCGAGCACACCGGTGGATGCTAAGCCCTCTTCAACGGGGAAAATCCAGCCGAATCCTCCCGGAGCAGAATATGAGGATAAATGAATCTCAGCTTTTTCGCAGTTAGCGTTGGCCATTAAGTATTCGCAGCGAAAAGCTAGGTTCTCGCCTGACCATTCGTGACTAGCAAATTTCTTCATAAAAAGACCAGACCAATCTCCCGAAGATCCTGAGGCATCTATCACTACTTTTGATTTGATTTCCTCGACCCATCCGCCGCCAGCCGCTTTCACGCCGATAACCCTGCCAAAATCGACTAGCAGATCTTTGACCGGAGCGCTTGTCCAGATTTCTACCCCGGCTTTTGTTGCCTCAACTGCCATACTACGAAGGAGTTTGGAATAATCGAGAACAGAAAATTTCCCCTCAATTTCAATATTTTTCGAGCTACAAATGATTTTAAGATTTCTCGTCTTGCTGGTGACTGATTGTTTGAATTCCTTTGGGACTTTCTCGCAGAGCACATGGTGCGATTGCCAGCCAATCGCAGCTCGCATCTCGAGAAGAAGAACTCTTTGGTTATGCTCAGCAGCTGTCTTGGCTGCCGAAAGTCCAGTTGCTCCTCCACCTATAACGACTATATCGTATTCTAACATTGCTCTCCTCAGACTTGTTCTGAGGAGGTTTAAAAAGCCGAACTCTAAGCCTGCGCAGGTTTTTTCTTCCTAAGCAGAGCTGCGGCAACAGCGATACAGATGATTATTACAGCAACTCCGGCGATTATTGGCAGATTTGACATGGGAGCCGCCGCAACCGTTGGCCAGTCGGGTATGTCTACCGTAGCGGAGAAGCTACCAGTTGCCGGTGCGGTTGCGCTAACAACTACGGGTGTATCTACATCGATATCGAGCTCGTTGGTCGTTACGTCGAGCTTTCCTCCACCCTTGAGATAGACAGTATTCCCAACCTGACGTTCGACTTCAGGCCTGTATGTTTTTCCTCCCATCTTGAACTCCACGTAGTTGTCCTTTCGCTCGAACGTCATATTCTTCAGACGCAGCCTGACCCGCAAAGTAACGCTCTCCCCTTCCACCGGTGGTCTCATCACGTAATTGTCTATTTGTGTGTTCTCGGACAACACTTGGATGACTAGTGCTGTTATGCTTTTTTCATCAGGACTGACCCAAGCCTCCGAGTATTTTGCGCCCTTTGGTGGATATCTTGGCGTCCACCATCCAGTATAAAGATATTCAGTTGATCCAGTTGGCTGCCACCATTCTCCAACGTTGAAGCAGTTTGTTCCGGAATAGAAATACGCTCTGACTTCCCACGTCCCTCTGTCGAGCGACATTCCAGGAGGCTTACGCAATGTCACGTGCACAGTGTAGGTGCCACCAGCCTTGATCTGGTCGGTTGCACTTACTAAGGCAGAGCCCAAGAATAAGAGCAGCAAACTTCCTGCAATGATTCCGGCTTTTTTCATCCAATCCAAATAAAATTTTTGCAACGTTTGAGTAATTAAGCCTTATGATGGGAATTTCGGAAATGACTCCAAAAATCCAGTTGGTGGCCAAAATTTTCGTTTATGGCTACCCAAACTTTCCTTTTATATAGAATCTGGTTCTTGGATTTCGAGCATTTTTGAATATTCGTCGACTGGTTCCGAATTCTACAAGTTTACCGAGGTAAAGAAATGCTACATAATCTGAAATTCTTGCCGCCTGCTGTATGTTATGCGTAACTATCACAATCGTATAATTCTTTTTCAAATCGTAGATTAAATTCTCGATTTTCCACGTGGAGATGGGATCGAGTGCGGAGCACGGTTCGTCCATGAGAAGAACCTCGGGCTCAACGGCGAGAGCTCTGGCTATGCAGAGTCTCTGTTGTTGCCCGCCTGAAAGCGCCAAGGCAGGAGAGTCAAGTTTGTTCTTTACTTCATCCCACAAACCGACCTTTTTTAGAACTTCTTCTACTCTTTCATGGATTTCTTTCCCGCTAAGGCCGCCGTTGATTTTTAATCCGTAGGATACATTTTCGAAAATCGATTTCGGAAACGGATTGGGTTTTTGGAATACTATTCCTATTTTTTGTCTCAATTCGCTGAGGTCCATCTTCGGAGAGTAGATTGATTTGCCATCTAGCAAGATGTCTCCGCTTACTTTCACGCTGTCAAACATCTCGACCAATCGATTGATCGTTTTCAGAAGCGTGGTCTTGCCGCATCCGGATGGGCCGATAATAGCCGTGATTTTATTCTCCGGGATTCTCATGTTTATGTTTTTTAATATCCAGTCCTCACCGAACCAGACGTTCAGATTTTTTATCTTTATTTTGTCTTTCATAATCACCACATCTTCTTTTTACCATAGTGCCACCTTATGATCGAGGCTCCAAGGTACATCGTAAGCACGAGCATCATCAGAACAAGTGCTGTTCCAAATGCCATTGGTCTGGCAGCCGTTACATCGGGGTGTTCGACGTTAAGCACAAAAAGATGATAGGGGAGAGCCATCACAGGTGCAAATATCGAGTTCGGTAGTCCTCTTGTATAAAAAACGGCCCCCGTAAACAGTATGGGTGCAGTCTCCCCCGCTGCTCTTCCTATACTCAGCATAGTGCCCGTTATCACGCCCGGTAACGCAGCCGGAAGCACGACTCTAAATATCGTCTGCCACTTGGTTGCTCCAAGCGCAAGACTCGCTTCTCTAAATTCATTTGGAATGCTCTTCAGGGCTTCCATTGAACTTATCGTTATAGTTGGGAGAGTCATAAGGCTTAGCGTGAAGGCCGCCGATATGAGCGAGACCCCCCAACCCAAGAACTTGACGAAAAAGACCATGCCAAAAATTCCGAAAATGATCGAAGGAATTCCATTCAGATTGTAAATGGCGTTGATAATAGTTTCCCTAATTCTTCCTGGTTTCGCGTATTCTACAAGGTAAATTGCAGTCATCAGACCAAGCGGGAATGAGATGGTGACAGCGAGCGTTACTAGAAGAAGAGTACCGACTATTGCCGGAAAAATGCCGCCCCTCGTCATTCCCTCCCTCGGAAATCCGGTTAGGAATTCCCAACTCAAAACTCCAATTCCGTTTGTCGCTATGAAAAACACCACGAGTCCTATGAACCCCAAAACGATCGTTATCGAAAGACGGGCTATCAGAAACGCGATTTTTTGGGAAATTTTTCTCGAATTCATCTGGCAACCCTCCTAACTTTTCTTGAAATTATCCAGTTTGCAATGAAATTCACAGCAAAGGTTATTGCGAAAAGCACCAGTCCTATCCCAAATAGAGCACTGTAGTGAAGAGATCCGAACGAGACTTCACCCATCTCAATCGCAATTGTTGCCGGCATAGTTCTAACCGGAGAAAATATAGAGGTAGGGATTACGGCCGCACCTCCGCTTAACATCATTACTGCAATGGTTTCACCAATGGCTCTTCCCAGTCCAAGCAGGACCCCTCCAACGATTCCAGATGAAGCTGCCGGTATCACAGCGTTTTTTATTGTTTCCCATTTGGTCGCACCGAGCGCAAATGACGCTTCTCTGTATTCGTTCGGAACTGCTCGTAGAGAATCCTCGATTATGCTAAGCATAGTCGGAAGAATCATAAAGGCCAACACGAGCCCAGCAGTTAGCGCAGTCTGTCCAGTCGGTAAACCGAAAAATCTCTGAATGAAAGGCACGAGTACTACAAGTCCAAAAAATCCGTAGACAACGGATGGGATCGCCGAAAGCACTTCGACCGTGGTTTTGAGGAGATCTCTTACTTTTGAGCTGGCGATTTCCGAGATGTATATTGCTCCGAACAGCGCCAAGGGAACAGATACTGCCAAAGCAAGCGAAGTTACGAGAAGGCTACCCAATATCATCGGCGCGATGCCAAAGGAGGGGGGATGAGCGGTAGGTAGCCACTTATGGTTTAAGATAAAATTTGTGACCCCGATATTCGTGAATACCGGAATCGATTGAGTAAAAACGAATATGAAGATCAGAAAGACGAAAAATATGGAAAAAGTAGCGAAAAGACCTGTGACGGTCTTTCCGGAAAAGACACGCTTGGTTATCCCGCTAGGGAAAAAAAATGGTCGCCCACGGGTTTTCTCACGTGAGCGACACGAATCCCTTCTCCTCAACAATTCTCTGCCCCTCCGGCCCCTTGACGAACTCTATGAACTCTTTAGCGAGCCCAGATGGCTCTCCAATAGTGTACATGTAAAGAGCTCTCGAAATCGGATACGTTCCATTTAAGATGTTTTGTTTTGTTGGAAGAACTCCGTTTACTGCAAGTGCTTTAACACCGCTGATATAACTGATGCCGACATAACCAATTGCATTTGGGTTTGTTGAAACAATTTGTCGCATTTCTCCGCTCGACATTGTTGTTAGTACAGAAGAGGACATGTTCTCTCCTCTCATCACCAGTTCATGGAATGATTCGTACGTTCCGGAGGTAGTTTCTCTGGTATACACAGCGATCGTAAGATTCGGTCCACCTACTTCCGACCAATTCCTTATTTCTCCAGTGTATATCTTCTTTATCTGCTCCAAGGTCAGGCTGTTCACAGGATTGCTCGGATGGACTATCACCGCTAGGGCGTCTAGCGCGATTTTATGCTCGACCAGTCGTCCTCCAGCTCTCTCATTTTCTATGTTCTTTGCGCGTCTTGAAGACGTGGCTATATCGCATCTACCCTCTATTAGGGATGTTATGCCGACACCGGAGCCGCCACCCGAAACATTAATAGTGTCGTACGGGTGAGCGTTCATCCATCTTTCCGCAGCAAGCTGTGTTATCGGTAAAACGGTGGTGGAGCCAGCGATGTTTATCGATCTTGGTTGAATGTTTGAACCATTTTCGCCTACTTCGTTCGTTCTTATGCCTACTAGAAAGACCGTAACCAGCACAATACCCAGGGCCACCGAGGCCACAACTACTGTCGTAACTTTCATTTTATCCCCAAGTAACGAAAAAGCGCTTCTTTTATATAGATTGTCCAAATATTTTATATACCTGTAAATTAAGTATATAGATCGATGGCAGAGAGAAAAGAGGAAAGCAGGAGAATCCAGTTAACCGGAAAGTCCACTTACATCGTTTCTCTTCCGAAGTGGTGGGCCTCTGAAATGAAACTCAAACCAGGGGATATCATTAACATGATCGTTCAAGATGATTCCCTGTTGCTGACTGTAAGAAAGTCAGCCGTGGAACACGAAAGAGAGAGAGAAGCCACCCTGAAGGTTTTACCCGATGAAAATCCAGACAAGATCATTAGAAAAATAGTTTCGCTCTATCTTGTTGGCTATAACACAATCAGGATAATATCTGAGAAGGAAAGGATATCAAATCTGCAGAGCGAATTAATAAAGAATTTTGTGAGAACCAAGCTAATCGGGACAGAGGTGATTATGGACCTCCCCACCGAGATAGTGGTTAAGGTGATACTCAGCTATCCGGAATTATCGATAAGAGACGCTGTTAGGAGGATGACGCTAATCACAAAGTCGATGATCGAAGACTCGATAGAAGCCTTGAACAAAAAAGACCACGAGCTGGCCAGAAGCGTGATAGTCAGAGATGATGATGTGGACAGATTTAGTATGTATATAATAAGGCAGCTGAAATCTGCCGTAGGAGATCGCAGAATAATGCGCGATGTTGGGATTGAAAGCGCGCGCGATTGTTTAGGATATCGACTGATCGTCAAAAGTGTGGAGAGAATTGCGGATCATGCTTCCACGATTTCCAAGAATGTGATTAAACTGCGAGGCGCAATCGATCATTCGGTTGTCGAGAAGCTTTCAGAAATGAAAGACCTAGTGGTGAGAGCATTTGAGAAAACAATCGAGTCACTTTTCAAAGAAGACCCAGAGTTATCCGAGGAGGTCATCGGGATGAAAGAGCTCGTCGTAAAATCCGAGAATCAAATAGACGAGATGATCATGAAAAAACCAGCGCGCACGGACGCGATAGTTATCAGCCTGATCGTCGAAAGTCTGCGTAGAATGTACGAGTACAGCTGTGACATAGCAGAAGTAGTCTTGAATTTAACGTTAGAGAAGCAACAGGCGGTCTGAATCTATTATTCCTTCGCTCGCTCAGGTGGAGAAGTAAAGCTCAGGACACCCTGCTTAGGCTCGTAAATATTTCCGGCTTCTTTCTCACTCTTCAGAATTTCCTGAACTTCTTCTTTGCTCAGACCTACCTTTTCCGCTATTTCCAAGATTTCAGAAACTTCGACCATCCCGGTTGGATCTTTGCTTGCCAGAGCTCTCATAGCCCTCCTTATAAAGTCTACTTTTGCCTCATGTCCGCGTAGAATGAGAGGTATTTCCCTCTTCTTCGCAGGGGAGGCACTTTCCACAGAGACGTAAGTTCCCACATCTATCTCGAGCGTGAAGGTCTTTCCGCAAAGCGGACAGGTCACCTGAACTCTATGCCTCATACATTCACCCTTTGGAGCCACTCCGTATATGAACTTTTTCTTATTAGTTTGGACAAGTTAAGAAGATAAGTGTGAGATTCGCTGTCGACGGCATGCTCGGAAAATTAGCCAGGTGGCTTCGAATAGCCGGGCACGACACGATTTATGCTAGAGATCTGAAGGTTGAGCCTGATAAGGAGGACGAAACCCTTCTCCAGTTGGTCGCAAGACAGAGGAGGGTTCTTCTTACAGCTGATAAAAACCTTTACACAAGAGCACTGGGTTTTGGTTTGAAAACAGTTCTCATAACGAAAAAAGACGTGGTTGATCAACTACTGGAGATATCAAAGGCGCTCGGTAGACGCGTGAAGTTGGATTTTGAAAAGTCTCGCTGCCCAGTTTGCAATGGCACCTTGATTCAGGTAGATCTATCGGAAGTCTCTGAGGATCTGAGGAAGAAGAACAAAGATTTTTGGAAATGCTTATCTTGCGGAAAAGTCTACTGGGAAGGAAAACACTGGAGAAGTATAATAAAGACCGCTGAGAGGTATGAACGTGAGGTCGGAAAATCTCTCCCTAGAAGAAGGTAAAATTTTGGTAAAAACAGCAAGGACGGTGATAGAAGAATACGTCAAGTACGGTAGAATCCCTCCCAAGCCTCAAGTCCCGGAAAGTCTTAAGCAACCCCGGGGAGTTTTTGTGACTCTCGAGAAGAGGGGAGAACTCAGAGGATGCATAGGTTATCCTTTCCCTTCGATGCCTCTGATAGATGCTCTTGTGGACGCGGCAATCAGTTCTGCTACGAGAGACCCCCGTTTTGAACCGGTCGGTCCTGAGGAGCTCGATGAGATAGAGATAGAGGTGAGTGTGCTCTCAAAACCCGAGGAAATTCGCGTGAAACATCCTAGAGAATATCTCGAAAAGATAGAAATCGGACGTGATGGTCTCATAGTTCAATATGGTGGATACTCGGGTCTCTTGCTCCCTCAAGTTCCGGTCGAATGGGGATGGGATGTCGAAGAATTCCTCTGTCAGACGTGCATGAAAGCTGGCCTTCCTCCAGACTATTGGCTGAAGAAGGATGTCAAGATAATGAAGTTTACGGCTCAGATATTTCGCGAAAGGTCTCCGGGCGGGGAAGTCGAGGAGAGGAGACTCATCTAGTCTCTTCTTTCTTCTCCTTTCCAAGCAAAAGAGAAAGAAGGGTTTTTTCATCAACTTCCGCTCTTGTCCTCCAGCCCAAGTAAAGAACCCCCTTTTCGTCCTCCTGTAGATATCCCATCCTTATGAATCTGTCGATGGCGCTCTCTACTCTCCACTTTGGGAATTTCTCCTCCAGGATCTTCTCGATTTCCTTGCCTGCCACCTTTCCCCCCCTTGCGAGAATTGTGGCGAGCGTCATCGTCAAAATTGCCATGTCATCTATTCTCCATCCAAACGTTCTCACCTCTGAGAACTCCGGGTGTCCTCTGAAAGTTACAACAAACCTATCAGACTCAGAGTCTCCCTCTTTAACGACCTTCACGGTTAGCCCGAGCTTCTCGAGCTCAGCGTCCAAAGCTTTTATCACATCCTCATAGTTTCTTCCCAAGGCTCTCCTCAATTCCCATCTTCTCGCCCCAGGTTCTCTGTGATGCTTGAAGAGAAGAAGCTGTGCGGCTCTAGAGAGTTTCTGCCTGATTTCGACTTCATCCTTTTCTGGCATGCTTCCTCCACTCCTCGTAAGTTATTGGTATGACGAGAGTTCTCGGCTCAGCTTCTTGAGCGGGTTTGCTTCTCGGTCTGATTATTATATCTTCTTCAAGAGGCCTGACTTCGACATCAACGTAGCCATAAGAAATCAGAAAACTCATGATCCAGGAACGTCTCACGGTTTCCTCAAAAGTTTTTGCGCATACCCACTTCCAGTAAGAGATTCCCCTTTTCCCCACATTTTGCAACATTTTTTTCCACTCTTCTTCAAGGATTCTGCTGAATTCTTCTTCCGAGAGGATTCCCATCTCTCGCAGTTCTTCCTCTGTTATCCTACCGGTCTGAAGCTCCATTCCGCCGAGTTCAGCTCCTCTTTCGCTGAGGGGCGGCAGCTCCGTCCAATAATCTAGACCGGTTCGCAGCGCCGATGGGGAAATGGATTCCATCTCCAAGATTGGATGCCAGCATTTCGTGAAAATTTCCGCAAGTTCCGCAGGCTCCATCACTTGCATCTTGAGTGTTATGAGGAGAGGGTCCAAGTAAAGCACAGAAGACCTGTGTTTGAGCCACTCGCTTTGGTGAAGTATGACATCCGCGAGTCCGGAAACTGCCCGCATGTCCAGGTAAAGCTCTTCGAGCTTCTTCAACTCCGGGAAAAGTTCACGCAGTTTTTCGAGAAGCTCTTTGACCTGCACGTCAAACGGATCCAGACCTCTTGATCTAACACTCTCGCATAGGTCGATTATCCTCTCGATTATTTCTCTTTTTTCCTTCACTTTCATCCGACTACCTCCACTCTGGATACCCCGCCGATTTTCTGCACAGTTATGACGTTTTGGATTCCCTCGACGTTCGTTATCTGTCCTGGCGTGATCAAAACGTACTGCGCTTCTTCATCTCTAGTGACTTCAATGAGGCCACGGAGGAGCTCCTCCCTATTTTTGGGATCTAGATGGGCTTCGAACTCGTCTATTGCGCGGAATGGCGATTTTATCTTTCTCTGGAGGGCGAGCAGGAAGCACATGATCGCAGAGGTTCTTTCACCCCCGCTGTGAACTTGTGCGTCCAGCAGCGTCGGTTCCATTCCCCTAAACCCGACGGATATCTCAAGCCCAGCCCTCTCGATATCTTCTGGATTGGAAATGAAAAGATCTCCGGTTCCTCCGACCCTCTCCAAGAATCTTAAGTAATCTTTTCTGATTTCATCCAGAAGTCCTTCAATCTCTTTTTTCCACCTCTCTTTTCTCAGTTCTAACTCTTCCAAGGCTTTTCTTCTGTTTTCTTCAGCGATCGTTGCCTTCTCCTCAAGATCCTTCACTGTCTGCTGGTAGCTCATGAACATCTTTTCCACGTCGGGTGAGATGTCAGCATAAACGGCGAGCTGTGTGTTAACAGCTCTAAGCTCGTCAAAGACATCCTGGGGTTTTCGTCCGCTCTTTATTCTTTTTCCAACCTTTTCAGCCTCTGCGATGAGCTCCTCCAGCTCTCTCCTGGTTCTCCTGGCCGAGCTTTTCAACTCTGAGAGTTTTTCGGCTAGGATGCTCTTTTTTAGGTCGGAGACAGCCAACTTGATTTTAATCTGCGTCCCCTGATCCCTAGTTTCTCTGATTTTCCTCTTTATTTCAGCGATCTTTTCCTTCAGCCTCTCGATTTCTACCGCTTCCCTACCAATTTTGAGTTCCTTTTCGATTTTTCTAAGCTCAGTCTTATCAGAAATCAGCCTGCCGAGTTTTTCCAGAACCTCCAATCTACCTTCGGCTCTAGCCTGAATTCTTTCACACTCGATTAGCCTGTTGTAACTCGCCTCGAAATCGAGCTCAAGCTTCTCGAGCAATCTGTCACAGGCATCATCCTCCTTTACCAGTTTCTCCATCTCTCTCGAGATCTCTGCTAGCTCCGATTCCTTTTCAGAAATTTCCGTTTCGAGTGACTGTAAGGCTTCCTCTTGCTTTTCGACCTTCGCCCAGGCGTATTCGAGCTCCAGTTCCTTTTTCCTCCTTTCAAGCTCGATTTTTCTTTTGAATCTTTCATACTCCTTCTCCCAATAGCGCAGGGTTTCTCTGGCCTTCTCAAGCATCGCTGTGATCGACTGTTCTTCGCTCAGAACGTGTGAGAGTTTTTCTCTTGCCTCGATAATTCTTTCCCTGTATTCCCTGAGACCGACAGCTTCCTCGACCATTCGAAGTCTCTCGGTTGGGTCTACAGCACCGAAAACGTTTATCATGTTTTGATGCATTATGATGAGCATATTCTCTGGATTTATGGAAAGTCTTTCGAGGAGGCGGAGGACCTCCCCTTTGCTGACCATTCTGTTGTTTATCTCGTGCCAGTAGTTTCCATCCCTGCTCAGGTAACGGGATAAAACCACCGTATCGGCAGGTATGCTCGGAATCGGCCGTTTCCCATCTTGTGGGCTATTGTTGAAAACTATGCTCACCCGTCCGAGTTTCTCACCTCTCCTTATCAAGTCTCCAAGTCTTCTTGACCGTTCCGTGTATGTCTGCCCCAGCGCAACAGATATTCCTAAGAGAATGGAGGACTTGCCGGCTCCGTTTGGCCCGCAGATGAGGTTGAGCCCCGGCTTCAGCGGGACCCTTGTGTACACGTGGCTCATGAAGTTCTCCAGGATGACTTCTTTTATTATCGAATTTTCTGCCATAGAGTTCCCCACTCTTAGACTCTACGCCAACTTTAAAGAGCAAGCGACGCAAAAAATCTTAAGGTGCAAAGATGGTCTTGGTAGCCAAGATATTTGACGTGATAGGGAGAGGAGATCTTTCAACCTTTGCCCAGAAGTTGAAGAATTTCAGTGAGGAAATGCCATATCAAGGAAGCAAGGGTGAGCACGTTTTGACGACCGAAATCGTTGATCTGAAGCTTGAAGGTGATGCTCTTTCAGGTATTTTCAGTAAAGATTTTGTTCTCACGAGATATTACAAGCGCGGACTCGTTGAGACGCCGGTCACGGAGGAAGTTCCGTTCTGGTTCAAGAAATATAAAGGGAGGACGTTCTTAACCGTCTTGGCTCCCTCGAAAGCCCGAGGGGTCAAGAAACTCCTAACAAACTATGTGGCGAACAAGCTCAGCGAAATTCTCTTCATAAGAGCGGGCGGAGTAGTGGAGGCAAGAATTCCACATGAGACTCTGAGAAAACTTCACGAATCGAATCCTCAGGCAACGAAGTTGATATGGTTTGACAATGTCGACTATCCTGGGGTCGGAAAGTTAGCCTTGGCTGGTTCCGGTTTGGCGGACACAAAGCTGTATCGGGAATATCTTCAGCACGGAAAGATATGGTATGTGGTTTTTGAAACAAAGGAGGGACTCGTCGTTGGGATCACCAGGAACTGTGTTGTCACGCTTTTCAGCCGCTCCGAGCTTAAGGATTTCATTTCTTATATCTTCAACGGGATTCTCCCTCTGATTTCCGGAAGAGAGGAAGCGGAATAGTTGTAGTTTTATGCCAGAAATCTACAAGTAATCTCGGAGGGAGTGCTTGATAATAATAGAAATCCTTGGAACTGGGGATGCAAAATGCAGAAGGGTGGAGGACAATTGCAGAAAGGCTCTCGAAGAACTCGGGGTGAAAGGTAAGGTCGTACCGGTGTATGATGTGGATGAGATGGTTAAGAGAAAGATAACCACTTCGCCAGCTGTTCTGATAAACGGAAAGCTAGTTTCAAGCGGATCGGTACCAAGCATACAAGAGATAAAATCTTGGTTGCGGAAATAATCCCTTAGAAGAATCTTCTCAGGAATACCACGATAGTGATGATTATGATTATCGCTGCGAGTACGGCAAGAGGCATAACAAGCTCTCTCGGCGGGAGCGAAACCGGTGGAGCGGAGTAGACAATTGTTAGGATTCTCTCCGTCACATTTCCTGCAGGATCAACGATTCTGATGCGGAAGACGTTTGTTCCCGGAGAGAGCATGAGTGTCGTGTTGAAGGAGCCGGCGCTCACCGACACTGGGTTTCCGTTTATCGTCATTCTTGATCCGGGCTCGAGTCTTCCGCTCAGGGTAATGGTGTTCGTGGACGATTCTCCGAACCAGCCAGTTGCTGTCTCTGTCAGGGCAATTCCAGTGATGGTCAGCTCAAGTGTGGACGGCGTTGTGTCTATGATTATGCGGTAGATTGCGGTTTCACTTTCTCCTCCAGTATCAACAGCTCTCACTCTGAAGATGTATTCCCCGTCCGGTAGATCGGAGTAAGATGTAGAAGTTTCTGTCGTCGCTTTCCAGCTTTCGTCATAACCGTCAAGGCGATAGTAGTACATCACTGGGCTTGGTCCGCCTACAGATGTCCATGAGAATGATGGAGAGTTTCGGGAAGTTGGAGTATCTGCTGTAATGTTGCTTGATATTTCGGGCTTCTGCGGAGGATAGAGGTCTAGCTTCGCCTGAACGGTTGAGTGTGCGGCAGGGTTGGCGTTCCCGACCCCATCCTCCAGCCATAGATATATTGTTCTTACACCCTCTCCTGGCACGGACAGGTTTGAAATAATACCCGTTGCCGGTGCGCTCCCGTTGTAGTCTGATGGACTGGTCGGCGGGGAGTCGAATTTGTAGTATGCCATGACTACACCGGACGGATCAGGAGGATTAGTCCAAGTAAGTGTGAATGAGTTGATTTTTGTCCAGTTGTCTGGGGATATTTGGAGATTGATCGGCGCAGCTGGTGGAATCGTGTCTACTCTGAAGCTCCAGACAGATGACCATGGGCCATCGTTTCCTGCATTGTCTCTTGCCTTTACCCTCCAGTAGTATACACCGTCCGGAAGGACGGAAGTTGTGACACTGGAAGTACCTGTTGTTGACCAGACCGTAAGGGTTGTTGTGAATACGAGTGGGGCTGTGAACGTGTTCTCGTTGTCAACCTCTATCGTGTAGACGACCGGTAGGGAGTTCTCAAAGACGTTGTTCCAGACGAGAGTGGGTGTGTTATCGTTCGTGTTCTCCCCATCGGGCGGCGAGACGAGAGATGGTGCAGCTGGTGGAATCGTGTCTACTCTGAAACTCCAGACAGACGACCATCCGCCCTCATTTCCTGCATTGTCTCTAGCTCTCACCCTCCAGTACCAGACTCCATCGGAAAGATTAGGTGTGGTCCAGTTGTTGTCAGTTATCCAGCCGGAGCTTGCGTTCTCGTACGGGAAGGTTGCATTGTCACTAACGGAGACATAATACCAAACAGGTGGAGAGCCGTCAATCAAGCTCTGCCACTGCAGGATTGGTGTGTTATCGTTCGTGTTCTCCCCATTTATTGGGTAAATGAGGGTTGGGATTCCTATGTACATATCGACGTCTATCGCATCAGGCTCGGTGTACGGATCCTGTTTTTCACCTCCCAAATTTATGGCATTCTCAACGATAACGTCTACGCCGGAGACCTCCTCATCAACATCGGCTATGGTGTAGTTTGCCTCGTAAGTCCTTGACGATGTCCACGCTCCAGAGTTGAATGTTAGTGTTCCGGATGCCACTATGTCCGGATCGAAAGCTATATCCGGATCAACGGAAGTATCCATATCCTCGTTGTATGTTATCGTTATCGTCAGAGTTCCTCCGTCGTCCGATTCTGTTATGAGGTTGTCGCTTATATTAACCGAAACAACCTGCGGTGCGGCCCGCGATGGACCGGCAAGTATTACCAAGGAAAGAAAGAAAAGAACAGTTGTGAAAAAAGCCATCTTCCTCAACAGTTTCTTACCATCGGAGCTGTGGGTTGGATATTTTCTAATACTATTTGTAGAATTGCAACTTGCGAGATTTTCGCAAGATTCTTTTATACTATCCCAAGGATAGATAGATTCACCCCTTCCAGCTTAGTTTTTAAAGATATATAAATCCTCCGGCAAACCAAAATAAGCCCGAAAGCGGTGATTTATTGAGCGAGTATGCTGAGAACAAGGGTCCTCTTTGGTGATATTCAGGAAACGTTGTCGGGTCTCGATCTAAAAGGGAAAGGGCTCCTCTGCTCTCGAAGAAGACTCAACTTGAAAATCGCCGATTTGGATTTAGATCTTCTGCCCGTATCTCCCGAACCAACGATTGATGATATCAGGAAGTACCATGTGCAGATACGCGAGAAAGAGTATGACTATGTGCTTGCGATTGGCGGTGGAAGCGTTATCGACACGGCAAAAATCCTTGCAGCTCTCATGACGAACGACGGAGATCCGGCAGACTTCGTCGGCGAGGATAGGATAAAAAACGATATCAAAACGCTCATAGCTGCTCCAACTACTCACGGTTCTGGCAGTGAGGTCACAAAGTATGCTGTCATAAAATTTAGTGACGCGAAACGCTCCGTTGTCTCCGACAAAATATGTCCGCATTTTGCGATTCTTGACGTAAATTTGGTTATGGGTCTCCCGAGAGATCTCACCCTTTACACGTCAATCGATGCTTTCTGCCACAACGTGGAGTCCTACTTCACAAAGTTTGCCACACCACTCGTCAATGTCGTCTGCGAGCAAGGCATGAAAAAATTCTTTGAGGGGATTGATGGGGCGATGGAAGACAGCAAGCCGGCCAGAGAAAAGATGATGCTTTGCTCCCTTCTCGGCGGAATCGCGATAACTTGGGGACAGGCATACCTTATCCATGCTCTCAGTCACGTGATCGGTGCCAGACTGGATCTACCCCACGGTATGGCCAATGCTCTCTTTCTGCCTGGTTTCATAAAATTTTTCAGAGCTCATCCAAAGATGGGGGAACTTCAAAGGGTTCTGGGTGTTGATGTCGAGAGGGAAATTGAATCCATCTATGAAAGGTATGGCGTGCGCAGTTTATCGGATTTCGTCACAGAAAACGAGGCGATGGAGATAGCCGAAGATGCATTTAAAAACAGGAGGCTTATGGGCGCGGGCCAAAGGGAAATCACACTGGAAGAACTCAAAGAAATGGTTCGTTTTTCCCTGTAAACTTATCTACTTAGATATCTTCTCGCCAGGAAGATCCCAACCGCTGAAAGTAAAACCGCCAGAATACCGAGATATGTTAGATCGAGCAACAGTGCTCCAGTATCCATCTCAAAAATCGTAAGCTGTCTTATCGCATCGGTTAAATAACTCACGGGATTGATCTTCGCCACGGTTTGAAGCCAAGAAGGCATCAGAGAGTTTGGGAAGAAGATGTTGCTTGTGAAGACGAGTGGAAGATTTATGAGGTTCACAACGGCCATCGGCGTTTCAATTTTGGTCGATCTGAGCGTGAAAGAAAGGAAGAGGAAGGAGAGCCCCGTGCTAAAGAGAAAGATAACCGCGTATATTCCGAAAATGTTGAGAGGTGTGAAAGTCGGGCCAAGTTTCAGCCCGAGAGCCAGAGCGGCCAACAATATGAGTGTTGCTTGAAAGATACTTCTGATCGTCGAGTTTAGAACCTTGGCGAAGATTATTGCGCTTCTGGGAACCGGTGTGCTGAGGACTTTATCCAGAAATCCCAGTCTTCTATCCCAAACAACAGACATCCCAGTGAACATAGCAGTGAAAATCACGGTGAAGGATATCATTCCGACAGCCATGTAGGAAAAGTAATCGGAGGTCCCGAATGCGCTCCTCATCATTTGGTCTCTGATTTCCGGTGGAAGGTTTGATAGAAGTGCTCCTATGTTCATAGATTTGCCGAGAAGCGCCATCCATATGAGTGGTTGAACTATCGTGACGAGAAGAATGAGCGGATCCTTCAACCATTTCTTTATCTCTCGTCCGGTGAGGGCCCAGAGCCCGCGGATTGTGTTTTGCCGGAATTCCATCATGCTCTCGCTCTCCTCATGATCATCCTCAATCTGCGTGCGTCCTCTCCGGATTCCGCCGAGTCTCTCAAAGATCTCCCAGTGTAGGATAGATAGACTTCGTTCAAACTGGGCTCGGCGAGTGAAATTTTCTTTACAGTGAAGTTCTTCTGTCTGAGCGTTTCTATGATTTGGGGAAGCGTGGTCCTCCCGAGCTCGCTCTTGATCCAGTATGTTTTGTCCTCTCTCCAGACATCCTTGACGTGTTCAATTTGTCTGATGACTTCTGTGGCATCGGCATCCTCGCCCAGCACCAGAGTTATCATGTCTCCTCCCAAACTTTTCTTCAGCTCACCCGGGTTTCCGATGACGGCTATCTTACCCTTGTCGATTATCGCTATTCTGTCGCAGAGGGCGTCGGCTTCTTCCAAATAGTGCGTCGTCAGGAAAATCGTCATTCCATATTCCTTTTTGAGCTGTCTGATGTAATCCCAGATCGCGTTTCTCGTCTGTATGTCTAACCCAAGCGTCGGTTCGTCAAGGAATAGGATTTTTGGTCTGTTTATCAGCCCGCATGCGAGCTCCAGCCTTCTTCTCATGCCTCCGGAGTAGGTCTCCACCTTTCTGTCTTTGAATTTTGTGAGTTCGACGAGTTCCATGAGTTCTTCTCCTCTTTGTCTTGCGATATCCTTTGGAATTCCGTACAAGTCGGCGCAGAGCATCAGGTTTTCCCATCCAGTCAGATCTTCATCAGCTGTGTACTCCTGTGGGACTACGCCGATGACCTTCCTGACCATCTCCGCCTGTTTTACTATGTCATAGCCCAAGACGGATGCTGTACCCTCGGTTGGTCTGAGGATGGTTATGAGCATGTTTATCGTGGTTGTTTTTCCTGCTCCATTTGGGCCTAGAAAACCGAAGATTTCCCCATCCAGGACGCTGAAACTTATGTGGTCGACAGCTATGACGTTTCTGTTGAAGATCTTGGTGAGTCCTTCTGCTTTTATGACTTCGTTCATTTCGGTCACCTCTCAGATTTTTTCGATTTCTTTCGCGGTCTTCTCAAGTATTTTCAGAATTCTGTCGATTTTCTCCTCGGCATGCTCGTCTAGAGCTGCCTTGGTTACACCTTGTGCGATTCTTTTGACCGTTTTTACCATCTCTCCGACTTTGTTTGGTGGAAGCCTCATACAGAGGGGACCGAAGAAGGGTGGAAAGCCCGCCATCATTTTCGATCTGATCGATCTGATTCTTTCGAGCAGCTTTTTCCCTTCTTTTGTGAGCTCATACCTTTTGATGCCATCCTTGCCGGTCCGTGTCTCTCTGGCATAGCCATTTTTCTTGAGATACCGGAGAAGCGGGTAGACGGAGCCCGGGAGGGGTCTCCAGGTTCCTCCGGTGATTTTTTCGATCTCGTCCATTATTTCAACACCGGACATCGGCTTTTTGCTTAGGAGCTCGAGGATCTGATATCTTAGAAAGCCTTTGGGCACGGCAGCCATGTGCCTCTGCCAGTGTTTGCCCCATCTTTCGCTCATGAATATCAAATTTGATATCAAGCTTGATATATAAATATTGTTTTCTTATGTGTAATAAATCCGAGTCCACAAAGGGTTAAAATCACACTTCAAAAACCTTTTTTCTACTTCCCCTCTCTTTTTTCTTGGTGCTGAAGTTAACTTCCTTGATCTTACGGCTTCGCTTTCAAAGGCCCACTAGTTTACCTTACTGGATGGGATCCGCTTTTAGAGGTGGA